>JAXDZY010000022.1:0-30740 GCA_034086685.1 Lachnospiraceae bacterium | reverse complement strand
CGCATTCACAAGATTTTTCAAACATCAGAGCGCTTTCCCCAATTTTAAGAAAAAAGGCAGATCCGATGTGAAAATGTATTTTGTGAAGAATAATCCAAAGGATTGCGTCTGCGAAAGGCACAGGATTAAGATTCCGACATTGGGATGGGTAAGACTGAAAGAAAAAGGGTATATTCCTGCTGCTGAAGACGGATGGAAAATTAAAAGTGGTACAGTTTCTATTAAGGCAGACAGATACTATGTATCCGTTCTGGTAGAAATTCCTGATACCAAAACTGTTAATAACAGGAATGACGGTATCGGCATCGACCTGGGACTTAAGGATTTTGCAATTCTTTCTAACGGTAAAACCTATAAAAACATCAATAAATCAGAGAGATTAAAGAAACTGGAGAAACAGCTGCGCAGAGAACAGAGGTGTCTCTCCCGTAAATATGAAAATCTAAAGAAAGGAGAAGTCACTCAAAGAGCAAATATACAAAAACAAAAACTCAAGGTACAGAAACTGCATCATAAAACGGACAATATCCGAACTGACTACATCAATAAGATCATAGCTGAGATCGTGAAAACCAAACCATCTTATATAACGATTGAAGATTTGAATGTATCGGGAATGATGAAGAACAGGCATCTTTCAAAGGCTGTTGCATCGCAGAAGTTCTACGAATTCAGAACCAGACTGAAAGCAAAATGCAAGGAAAACGGCATTGAATTAAGAGTTGTTGACAGATTTTATCCATCTTCAAAATTATGTCATTGTTGTGGCCGGATTAAGAAAGACTTAAAAATTTCTGACAGAATTTACAGATGTGCATGCGGTTATGTGGAAGACAGGGATTTTAACGCAAGCCTTAATTTAAGGGATGCTGTGACTTACGAAGTTGCATAATCAGGCAAACGTAAGTATGTACCGAAGGCTATTTCGGGAATTTACGACTGCGGAGTGTACAGGAACCTGTAAGTAGCGTGTTACGCGTAACCGCAAAAGCATACACTACGAAACAGTAAGAAGTATCCGTGAGGACTTCAATTTCTCAATGTATTAAGTATATTTAAACACATTTTGAGTGGCAGATTCAGGCATAGTAGTAGAATATGAATCTTTAAAGAAAGCCATCGAATTAGTTCTCGGTGGCTTTCTTAATAGCATCGGAAAGTTGATGCATGATTTCTCCTGTCCCAACCCAGCGGATATGTATTACAAAGTACTGACAGAAAGAGCATCGTTCCTGAAGGAAAAAGAGGAAGGAGTGAATGAAATGTGTAAGATCATGGATGAAATGAAGAGAGAAGCTGTTCAGGACAGGAATTATGAGTTTGTCATTGATATGTTAAATGAAACCGATATGCCGAAAGAGTAAATAGCACGTCTGGCTAAGGTTACAGTAGAAGAAGTTGAAGAACTGGCAAAGGAACTTCAGGCGCAGTAATATTGTATAAATTGCAAACTTTTAAAGGAAGCCATCGAATCATATCAATGTTTCGGTGGCTTCTTTGAGAGAGAATTATTTCGCATATCATTTTTCCGGGTGATGGAGAACCATATCATAAATGAAGGAGGTTCTCCATCTTTTGGGGTGTAAAGGTAAAATGAGGGGCGGTGACGGCTTCCTGGAAATACTTTTTACTTTACAATCTGATAATAAATCCTTGCCGTGATGCTGTAGATCAGCACATAAATCACGGCAAATACTCCCAGTGAACCGATTGTACAGCCCATAAACAGCGCCTGATTGGGCTGGAACAGCACCCTTAACAGGCGTGTCAGAATGGGGAATGCAAAGGCAACATGCATGGCTGCAGCGATCAGCGGCAGGAAGAACACAAGCAAAATCTGACTTCGGATGGCACCTTTTACTTCATCCGCACTCATGCCGACTTTCTGCATAATCTGGAAACGGCTTCTGTCTTCATAGCCCTCAGAAATCTGCTTATAGTAGATAATCAGCGCGGTGGCGAACAGAAATACTATTGACAGCAGCAGACCGAGAAACAGGAGCGTTCCATACATTCCATAAAGGTATTCGATCGTATCCCATTTGCTGTCCACGGTCATATAAAAACCTCCGTCAGAATCAGGCTGTGAATCAACATATTGAAATATCTGCTGATTCAGGCTGTCTGCAAACTGATCATAGACTGCGGTTACAGCCTCTTCATCTTCAAAATCAATGACCAGTTCGCATGAAATTTCGGAGGCATACTCCTGATAAGCTTCCTTCTGCAATTCGTAAATCCGCTGAAATACCGTTTCATCACTGACGACAAATCCGAAACAGTCCACAATATTGAAACCAGCCATGGAAATCGGATAGCTGTTCAGCTCGGTTGTACAGTCAAAGCGGCTGTCACCAATCGTAAAGGAATCCGGTGTTTTTCCGTCGTTATCCGGCAGTCCATAGACAGCCATCTGATTTTCCGATAAGCTGATCTGCTTACCGGTCAGTTTTCGATACTCATCTGCTGTAATAAACCAGCATTCCATCAGATTACCGCTCATATCACTCCTGTCTGTCCAGAAGGTATCTCCTTCTCTGCGAAACGCGCAGCCAAGATACCGCTGCTGCTCGGCAAAGGAGAGGTTCAGATGATTTTCCCGGGCAGCCGAACGAACCAGGGTCAGCAGATCATCCTCTGGAATATTAACGTTTTCTCCATTCGCTTCATAGCTGGCAGACATGGAAATCTGATGTGGATATTGCTTTTTGATGGTATCGCCGATGCCTGCATACATGCTGACGGTGGTGGACACCATTACAAGAACCATTGTTGCCAGAATCGTAATTGAGGCAAGTCCCACAGCATTCTGTTTCATGCGGTAAAGAAGACCCGAGACGGCAATCATGTGCTTTTTCTGATAATAGAATTTCTGATTGCGTTTCATCAGCTTCAGCAAAGCAGTACTTCCGGTGATAAACAGGCAGTAGGTACCAATGATGACCAGAATAACTGCAGCGAAGAACAGCTCAATTGCTTTCAGCGGTTCCTGTATTGTTATGGAAATATAGTATCCTGTGCTTAAAGAAGCGATGCCGATCAGCAGAAGAAGCCATTTTACTTTCGGTTCCTTTTCGCCGGTATGAGTACTTTGCAGCAGTTCCACCGGTTTCATACGTGCAATGCAAATCCGGTTGAAGACATAGGTCAGCAGATACAGTGTAAGGAAAAACAATGCTGAAGGTATCAGGGTCTGGGGAGTAACATGATAAAATCCCAGAACGCTGTCTACTGCCAGAATACGGCAGATCAGCAAAGCGCACAGCTTATACAGGATGATTCCGGCAGTCAGTCCTCCTGTCAGAACGAAAAGGGTACAAATGGCAGTTTCCCAGAACAGGATTTTCCCGATGTGCCGTTTTTCCATGCCCAACACATTATATAAGCCAAATTCCCGGTTCCGCTGCTTCATCAGGAAGCTGTTGGTGTAAAGGACCAGGATAAGGGAGAGCAGCGCTATGATCACCACACCAAGAGGCAGGATTGTAGGCAGATAGCGTCCGCCCCGAACTTCTCTCAGCCGGTTATCAACAGACAGGGTAAATATGATATAGAATACTGCGGTCAGTCCCATGCCGGTCAGTATATTGGGAATATAAAGTCTGGCGTTCTTTTTGATATTATTCCATGCCAGACGGCTGTAAAATCCAATCTTCATCGCTGTTCACCACCTGTCGCCAGCACGGTCAACGTGTCGGATATTTTCTGGTAAAGCTGTTCGTTTGTGCTGCTGCCGCGATAAAGCTGATGGAATACTTCCCCATCCTTGATAAACAGCACCCGGCCCGCATGGCTGGCTGCTTTTGTAGAGTGTGTCACCATCAGAATCGTCTGTCCCTGCGAATTGATCTTTCGGAAGGTTTCCAGCAGATCATCGGTTGATTTGGAATCCAGAGCACCTGTCGGCTCGTCCGCCAGAATCAGCTGTGGATTCGTAATCAGTGCTCTTGCAACGGCTGCACGCTGCTTCTGTCCTCCGGAAATTTCGTAGGGGAATTTGTTCAGCAGATCGGCAATGCCAAGCTCCCTGACAATAGGTTTCAGTCGCTTTTCCATTTCGGATACACCGGTTCCACTGAGCACCAGCGGAAGAAGAATGTTGTCCTTCACAGAAAAGGTGTCCAGCAGATTAAACTCCTGAAAGATAAATCCCAGGTTCTCCCGCCGGAAAGTTGCCAGTTCCTTCTCACGGATGCCGCCCAGTTCCTTCCCATTCAGCAGTACCTGTCCGCCGGTGGGGCGGTCCAGTGTCGCCAGAATATTTAACAGGGTAGTCTTGCCGGAGCCGGACTCTCCCATAATTGCCACATATTCGCCCTGCTCCACGGAAAAATTCACATTGGACAGAGCCTGCACCTGATTCCCGCCGAAACGGGTTGTATAAATTTTTTTCAGACTTTTTACTTCTAAGACTGTCATCAGAATTACCTCCCTTGTTGTGATGGCTCTATCCTAACAGAAAAGCCGAAATGCCAACATCGATTGGGGTGACATTTCGGCCTGTGAATGTGACATTTTTGTAAGACCGCAGTTTTACTCGATTTCCAGCTTTCGGGAGGATAAATCCAGAGAAATCGCAGTACCCTGTCCTGGCTGTGAAACAGCAGAAATGCGGATGCCCAGCTTATCCGAGGCCTGTTTGCTCAGGTATAATCCCAGCCCGGTTGATTTTTTGTCCGCCCGGCCATTGTAGCCGGTGAAGCCTTTTTCAAATATCCTCGGCAGGTCCTCCGGGGCAATGCCAATGCCGGTATCACGGATGGTCAGCACCTTTTCCGGTGAGACGGAAATGGACACACTTCCCTGATAGGTGTATTTAACCGCATTAGACAGCAGCTGTTCCAGAATAAAGCAGAGCCATTTTTCGTCGGTTAATACGGCTGCTTCTGCCGGTTCATAAATCAGCCGGATCTTCTTGCGTATAAACTGCGGGGCATACTTGCGGATACTCTGACGAATCAGGTCATCCAGCGCATATTCCTGAAAAACGAAGTCATTTGTTTCGCTGCCAAGCCGGATGTAGCTCAGTACCATTTCTGCATACTGTTCGATACGGAACAGTTCAGCAGATAGCTCCTGGTGTTCCTCGGTGTCCTCCGCTTTTAAGATCATTTGCATCACTGCAATCGGTGTCTTGATCTGGTGAACCCATGTGGTGTAGTAGTCCAGACTGTCCTGCCGTTCTGCCTGAAATGCAGTGGACAGTTCATTACAGCGGTATCCGAGGGAAGCAATCATTTCCTGATAATCCTGTTCGGCCAGTGTTTCCGGTAAGGGAAGCGTTCCATAATCCTGTTCGATGGAAGAAATTTTGCTCAGTCGTTCTTTATGACTGCCCCAAAAACGGATGAATGAAAAGGTAAAAATCATCATGCCAATGAAAATACACAGACCGGCTGCATAGGAATAGGCTTCCCAATCCACCGCATACAGGTTATAGATCCCGGCAAAGATTAATAAAAACAGACCAAAAAACAGCAGTGAACAGCGTTTTTCTTTTAGATAGGATAATAACAGTTTTTTCATTCAATGATGTACCCGCTTCCGACCTTCGTTGTGATGAAATCGCATAAACCGGATTTCCCCAGCTTCCTGCGTAATCTTGTTATATTGACTGTCAGCGTATTTTCCTCCACATAGCAGTCATCCTGCCAGAGCTTCATCATCAGGGTATTACGGCTGACGATTTTCCCTTTGTTTTCCATCAGTGTCTGTAAAATACGGAACTCGTTTCTGGTCAGATCGATTGTCTTTCCCTCGAAGCTCAGTGTGCTGTCACTCAGATTCAGGATGGCTCCACGATGCTCCAGTGCCAAAGCGGTGCCTGTCATGCTGTATGCCCGCCGGAGAATCGCCTGAATCTTTGCATTCATAACATTCGGGTCAACCGGCTTGGAGATAAAATCATCTCCTCCCATGCTCATTGCCATAACAATGTTCATGTTGTCAGAAGCCGAAGAGATAAATACAACCGGCACATTGGAGATTTTTCGGATTTCGCTGCACCAGTGGTATCCGTTGAAAAAGGGCAGCATGATATCCACCAGAACCAGATGCGGACTGTATTCGATAAATGCAGGCATTACATTTTGAAAATCAGTAATCAGCTGAACTTCGTTTCCCCAGGGTTCAATCTGTTTTTTCATGATCTGTGCTAACGCAAAATCATCTTCAATGATTAAAATACGATACATAGTGTTGCTCCTTTTTATTCGTGAAGTATGATTTTTGAGTTGTTGAGCGAGGAAAATGATTTTTTAATAATCTCGCTGAGGTATTTTTCCTTTTTGAGAAGAGGTGTCTTTTCTCTCCACCAGCAGCTGTCGGTCAGCAGACCGTCGCACATTTCCTCAAAGCAGGTCGCCCTGTCCTCCAGGATGTTTTTCATTCCGTAATCACGGGCGAAATAATCCTGCCAATCGCTGTGACTTTCGTCGTAGTACAATGACGGGTAATCCTCGGAGTATTCAAATTGCGGCGGGTTAAGACCTGACCAATTCTCGTCAAACGCGCTTTCGTAGTTCCAGATACGGTATTCCATAGAGTGCATAAGCTCATGGAAAAATGTCTTTTGGTTGAGTCCTGAACAGGAGTATACAATATAGAGCGTGCCCTTATTGTCCGTTTCGTCACAGTTGATATTGCCTGCAAAAGCACTGACATCATTCTGTGGAAAATTCCCGACTAAATATATTCTGAACTGTTCAAAGCTTGTTGAAAGGGGAAGTTCGGTGTCGGTGCAGAGAAGCTCCTTGTAAAACTGTCTGGGTAAAATCGCGATGTATTGTTCCAGGTCGAGCACCGACAGGTAAAACTCTATCGGTTTTAAGTGATTGTTTACCGCGTATTCCTGCCTGATAAAATTTAAATCGGGCGCATATTCCAACCGGATATCGTATCTGTCTTTAACTCTTTTGACGGCTTCGTCTGTTTTTTCGGTGATTTTATTGTCTGCGACCGCTTCGCAGTAGCCATTGTCAAATGGCTTGTTTTTCGGATTCAAGCTGTAGTTCCATATGTAAACCTTGTCCAGCCTGCCGTCCTCTTTGACGGTGGCCACGGTCGCGCACTCACCATTTAGCTTTGAGTATTGAATATTGTTTATGTCCTGCTCGTTTGGAATTGTTATGCTGTTTATTTCTGTACTGCTGTCAAAGTCCAGTATTCTCACAACGCTTTCGTAATTGTCAGTCTTGTTGGCGGAGTTGTCAATGACGAGCATTTTGTGCTTGTCGGCACATATGTAGTCGTAATATATGTTGCTTTTTAATATGAAGAGCTTGTCGGACTCGTCGTAAAACACCAATGCCTGATTTTTTCCGTAGCCATGTGAAATTGCAAAGGTGTCAAGACAGTTAAACTTGTCGGGGTCTATTGATTGAATTTCCTTTGCTGTGTCGTAGTTTTCCTTGAAGTTGTATTTTCCGGTCTCGTAGTTTTTCAGCTTAAAATCGTAGTCTATAACTTCGTCATTTTCAATGTTGAAAAGCGAAAATCCCTCGTCGGTGAGGCGCACCTCGTAGCCGTAGTTTTCTTTGTTTTTAAACTGAGTTTTCCCAATTTCCCTGTTCTTTTTGTTGTCGAAAAGAGAGATGTAGTAGTGAATATCATCTGAGGTATCGTTTGTGTCATCGTCACATTCCTCAGTGTAGTTCATGTAAAATAATACGGAGTATTTCCCGTTGCTCTCACAGCTTATCATACTGACATCACCGAGAGCGGAGGTGTCGAGTGTCGTGAATTCTGCAGCAGGAGAAAGTGTTCCGCAAGTACAAAGGAAGAGCATTAAGGTGCTCAGAAGGGACAATGATAGAATTATTTTTGTTATTTTCATGTTTTTACCCGTATTTGTAAAATGATTTATATTGTTTCGCTCCCTGCCGTCTCCTGCGTACCCCTGTCGCAGCTGAAAACATTGCATCAAGAACTGTTATGCTTATATTACCATTGATTTTTAATCTCATCAATTACTTATCTGAAAAATCATATCGTCCGCCTCTATTCGTCGGGACATTTCCAATCTGAGGAAATTTACAAGACATTCGAAGGAGGATACAGACCGAAAGAAAAAAATCTGAAGATAAAAACGACAAAACGGCTTCTGATTCGGAAGGATGATAGGCTCATGTGTAAGATCATGGATGATATGAAACGGGAAGCTGTTCAGAAAAGAAATTATGAGTTTGCAGAAACTTTACTTGCTATGAAGAAACTAACAAACGAAGAGATTGCGCAGGCTGCTGAAATTACAGTAGCAGAGGTTGAAGAACTGGCAAAGGAACTTCAGGAATGACCATCGGGAAAGTGAGGCGGAAGGGACTTCGGGGACTTTCCTGATGGTCTTTTATAGTGGGATTTTCGGTGCGGAGCAGGTAGTTTCCTGTGTGATGACTAGTCTTATGAACTGCTGGTGAATCTTTCTCAAACGGAGAGTGATCTATTCTGTCAGGACTCTGGAAAAATTTACTTTTTTTTATTTTTATCCAGACCCGCAAAGAAACCTGCCAGCAGAGTACCGGAAATGGAATGCCATACGCAGGATACCGCACAAATTACTGCAGATTCCGGAGCAGATGCAAACTGAGCCGTTGTGGTTGCCAGATTGGTGGCAAGCCCTGCATTCTGCATACCGACTTCAATGGAAATCGTTCGCTTCTTAGCTGTATTCATGCCGGTAAGTTTACCTGCAGTGTAACCCAGCAGATAACCCAGACTGTTGTGAATCAGAACAGCTGCAAAAATCACAGCGCCCGAAGTAAAGAATTTTGAACCCTGGGATGAAATAACGCCGCCAACGACGCAGGCCAGTCCAAGAACAGCGATACCGGGCATCACCTTTTGTGTTTCCTGAAATACTTTTTTCTGTCCCAGGAAACAATTCAGAACAAAACCGATGAAAATAGGCAGGATAACCGTTTCAGTGATGGAAACGAACATGGGAAGACCTTTCACCGCAATCCTGGTTCCGCTTGCAAGAAATGATACCAGCAGCGGTGTCATGATAGGGGACAGCAGAGTGGACACTGTAGTCATTCCAACAGAAAATGCCACGTCGCCTCCACAGAGGTAAGACATGATGTTGGAAGAAACGCCGCCGGGACAGCATCCTACCAGAATCAGACCCAGAGCAATGGCATCGGGCAGATTGAGCAGACGGGTGATACCGAATGCCAGAAACGGCATGATCAGATACTGAGCAGCAGCACCGATACAGATATCAAGCGGTCTCTGAGCCAGAATTTTAAAATCAAGCGGTGTCAGCGTCAGTCCCATACTGAACATGATTATACCGATGATAATGGATTGGCTGGTGAATTTATTGCCCACCGGATCCAGAAACAGAAGATGATTGACCCATGTCATCATGTCCGGAATCAGAAATGTGATGACTGCCACAGCGATGACAACAATCGATGTGTAATCGGATAAAAATTTACTTGCTTTTTGTAATGCTTTCATTACACAACCTCCTTCAAACAGCAAATCTGCATTCTTATTTCAACATTTTTTCAGCCAAAAAAGTCCCTGCCAGATAATTGAAAACTATCTGACAGGGACGAATATAATCCGCGTTACCACCCTGATTCTGTGAAAATATTTCACAACACTTTACGTACTGCATACGCTTTCCTTTTAACGGGGGATACCGGCGTGGCTTACTGAACTTCGGCCTGCTCCTTCAAGATGATATCTACATTCTTCGACAGATCTGCTCACATCAAACACAGACTCTCTGAACTGTCAGCACGAACGCAGCATTGTTCTCTTCAACGGATTTGGGTGAAAAATATATAAATGCTGTACAGGCTCTATTATAGTCCTGTAAAACCAAAAAACAAGGTGAAATTTCTTCTGTTTTTCATACAATTTTGGATAATTTGTTGTTTTCAGCATAATGAATAGCTGCGCTGGCTCAAAGTAATATTGGGATTCCATTTATACCGCAGGTAATCTGGCAAGAGACTTTAATCATTCGCTTTTTTGATCATGAGAATGCGCGTTTGTCTGAAGAAAGGCGTATAAAACGGAATACTTGCTTAATAATAAAACCGGGCAAACAGGGGATTGACGCTTTAGGGAGAAAAACTTATAATAAAATAGAAATAAAGTTACAATTGACAGAGCAACTTTTCCTTACAAATAATCATAGTAAGTCAGCCACCATATTCCGGTGGCTTTTTTAATAACAAATGATAATATTTCGATGCTGTGTTAAAATATCTGCAGGGAACAATAGATAAAGGTCCGGTGCATGATCGGATAGAAGATAAATCAGGATAGAAAGGAAGGATGCAGAATGAATCATTTAATAAATGAGAAGTCACCGTATCTGCTGCAGCATGCAGATAACCCTGTTGACTGGTATCCCTGGTGTACAGAGGCGTTCGAGAAAGCTGCAGCAGAGGATAAGCCGGTATTTTTAAGTATTGGATATTCCACCTGTCACTGGTGCCATGTGATGGCTCACGAGTCGTTTGAGGATGAGGAAGTGGCAGAAGTGCTGAATCGCGATTATATCAGTATTAAGGTGGACAGAGAAGAGAGGCCTGATATTGATTCGGTATATATGGATGTCTGTCAGATGATGAACGGATCCGGCGGATGGCCTTTGACAATTATTATGACACCGGATCAAAAGCCATTTTTTGCGGCAACTTATATTCCGAAAAGACAGAGATACGGATATGCGGGGCTTCTGGAAGTTCTCGGGAAGGTCACTGACATATGGAAATACAACCGGAAGGATGTACTGGAGACCGGTACCAGGATCGTGGATTTTCTGAAAAAAGAGGAAGAGACTGTTTTGGGAGAACCGGAAAAAAAGATTCTGCATGAGGCGGTGCAGGTATTTGTCAGGCAGCATGATGCACAGTGGGGCGGTTTCGGAGCGGCTCCCAAATTTCCGGTACCTCATAACCTGCTTTATCTGATGCGGTATTCTCTGCTGGAGAAGCAGCCCTATGCCATGAAGATGGTGGAAACTACGTTGAAAGCCATGGACAGAGGCGGAATACATGATCAGATTGGAGGCGGTTTTTCCAGATATTCCACGGATGGAAAATGGCTGGTGCCTCATTTTGAGAAGATGCTTTACGATAATGCGCTGCTTTCCATGGCTTATCTGGAGGCATATCAGATGACGGGTGAAATACGTTATGCAGATGTTGCCCGGAGTACCCTGGATTACGTACTGCGGGAACTGACCGGACCCGAAGGTGAGTTTTTCTGCGGTCAGGATGCAGACAGTGAAGGTAAGGAAGGTAAATATTATGTATTTACGCCGGAAGAAATCCGGTGTGTACTGGGACAGAAGGACGGGGAAGAATTCTGCCGTATTTATGATATAACGGAAAAGGGAAATTTTGAGGGAAAATCCATTCCCAACCGTATCTGTGAAAGTGATGCATATCATCCCTGGAAGGAAGATGATGAAAGGCTCAGGAAATTATATGAGTACCGTAAGGACCGTGTACAGCTGCACAGGGATGATAAGGTGATTCTGTCCTGGAACAGCTGGATGATGATGGCCATGGCGGAGGCAGCAGGGATTCTGGGTGACAGGAAATATTTTCTGGCTGCGGTTGACAATGCCCGTTTTATCCGGGAGAATATGGTAAGCGGCACAGGCAGTGAAAGCAGACTTTTCCACAGATGGAGAGATAACGATGCAGCTCATGAAGGACAGCTGGATGATTATGCAGTATATGGGCTTGCCATGATATCTCTGTATCAGCTTACGCAGGAGCCGTTTTATCTGAAAGAAGCAGTTCTGCGTACCCGCCAGATGATGGAGTATTTTGGAGACAGGAAAACTCCAGGATATTTTCTGACGGCTTCTTATGCGGAACAGCTGATTTCCAGACCGAAAGAGACTTATGATGGAGCACTTCCTTCCGGCAATTCAGCTGCAGCTGTTCTGCTGGCACAGGCAGCCAAAATCACAGGAGATATGAAGTTTCAGGATGCTGCGGACAGACAGATGCGATTCCTTTCGGGGAGCATTGGCAGGTATCCCATGGGATACGGTATGAGCCTGATAGCATTGACAGAAGTATTATATCCTGTTAAAATGCTGATCTGTGCTTCTGCCGCTTCAAAAATGCCTGAAGAATTACAGGAGTTTCTGAAGAAAAAACCGGTATACAATCTTTTTGTTGTATTGAAGACCGGCAATAATCAGCAGGAGCTTGCAGAGGTTCTGCCATTTACAGCAGAATATCCGCTTCCTGAAAATGGGGCAATGTACTATCTGTGCATGAATGGCATGTGTCTGAAGCCGGAGAGCGATTTCGGCAAACTGAAAATCTAAAGAGAAAGAAGAACGGAATCATGAAGAAACTGATTGACCGGATAAAATCCATTGCAGATATTACCATGCTGAAATTTGTGATTGTGGGTGTTATCAATACGCTGGTGGGAACGGCGATTATGTTTACCGCTTACAATATACTGCATTTCAGCTACTGGATTTCGTCTGCTCTGAATTATATTCTGGCCAGCATATTAAGCTATTTTTTAAATAAATACTTTACTTTTCAGAACAGAAACAGGAGTATTAAAGTAGTTTTGAAATTCGCCCTGAATATCGCAGTCTGTTATCTGCTTGCTTATGGAATCGCGAAGCCTCTTGCATCCCGGGTTCTTGCGGGAATGGGACAGGCTGTTCAGGACAATGGGGCCATGCTTGTGGGGATGTGCCTGTTTGTGGTAATCAATTATTTTGGACAGCGTTTTTTTGCATTCAGGGACTGAGTAAGGTCGTTCAGAACAACATGGTGCAATAATATATTTTCAGAAAGTTTTCTGCGAAAGCCTCTGTACGGTTTGAGTAAAATCATCCGGACGGAGGCTTTTTTGTATTGATATAAGTACATGTTTTTTTATGGAACATCTTGACAAATAACAAACTTGTGATATAGTTTGAATGTCAAAACATTTGAATTAAAAATAATTTTAATTAAAACTTTTGAATCTTAAATAATTTTATAACTAAAAGATTTGAAGGATAGAAAATTTGAAATCATAAATAATTCAGATGAGCTGACAATTTCCTAAGAAGGTGTGAGAGGTTGTTCTCACCTATAATTTGCGGTTTTATGAACACACGGTGTGTTCATGCGAGACTGGGAGGCAAACTATGACAGGAAAAATTTGTGGAACAGGTTCTTATGTGCCGGAACATTTTCTGGATAACAATGATCTGTCACAGATGGTAGAAACCAGCGATGAATGGATTCAGGAGAGGACCGGTGTGATCAGACGGCATATCGTTCAGGGAGATACCACCGTATCCATGGCTGTGAAGGCTTCACAGAGAGCTCTGGAAAATGGCGGTATGAACCCGGAGGAACTGGATCTGATCATTGTCAGCACATTTACATCCGAGATTCTGCTTCCATGCACGGCCTGTGAGGTTCAAAAAGAGCTTGGAGCAGTACATGCTACCTGTTTTGATCTGAATGCGGCCTGTACCGGTTTTCTGTTTGCCTATAATACGGCGCAGGTTTATCTGGCATCAGGCATGTACAGAAACGCCCTGATTATCGGAGCGGAAAGCCTTTCCAATTATGTGGACTGGAAAGACAGGAGCACCTGTATTCTGTTCGGAGACGGAGCAGGGGCAGCAGTTCTGAGGGCAGAAGAAGGAAGTACATTTCCCATGGTTTCCCATTCAGAGGGGGAAAAAGGGAATGCATTGACCTGTTTCAGCCGGCAGGCATCATTTATCCGGATGGACGGACAGGCAGTCTTTCGATTTGCTGTCAAAAAAGTTCCGGAAGCAGTGGAAGAGCTTCTGGACAAGGCAGAACTCACCATGGATGACATTGATTATCTGGTACTTCATCAGGCAAACCGCAGAATCGTGGAGGCGGTGGCCAGGAAGCTGAAAACGGATATCAGCAGGTTCCCCATGAATCTGCAGGAATATGGCAATACTTCTTCAGCCAGCATCCCCCTTCTTCTTGATGAAATGAATCGGGAAGGAAAGCTTAAAAAGGGACAGAAGATTATTCTGGCCGGTTTCGGAGCCGGACTTTCCTGGGGCGCAAGCCTTATGGAATGGTAATGAATGATTCACCATCAGTTAAATTATCAGTAAAGAAAGGATTAAAAGGATATGTTAGAAAGAATTAATGAAATTGTAGCAGAAGCATTAGGAGCAGATAAAGACACATTAACAGCAGAAACATCATTTAAGGATGATCTGGGTGCAGATTCTCTGGATCTGTTTGAGATGGTTATGACATTTGAAGATGAATTCGGTGTGGAAATTCCCGCCGAAGATCTGGAACAGATGGTAACCATCGGAGATGTGGAGAAATATCTGGAAGAACATAAATAAAAAACAGGCGAAAGAAGCAGACGGAAAACGTCGGATACCGGGAAGAGAACGAAGCACAGGAAAGCGGCAGGATATATTTCTGCAGGAAAACGAGGAAGCAGACTGCAGTGAAAGGCAGGAATGAATAATATGAAAACAAAAATAACTGAAATTTTAGGAATTGAATACCCGATTATTCAGGGCGGCATGGCATGGGTAGCCGAATATCACCTGGCAGCGGCTGTATCGAAAGCAGGCGGCCTTGGTCTGATCGGAGCAGCCAGTGCTCCGGCTGAATGGGTACGGGATCAGGTTCGTCAGGCGAAAGCACTGACGGACAGGCCTTTTGGTGTGAATATTATGATGCTCAGCCCCAATGCGGATGAAGTGGCTAAAATCGTTGTGGAGGAAGGCGTAAAGGTGGTAACAACCGGTGCAGGGTCTCCGGAAAAATATATGAAAATGTGGAAAGAGGCAGGCGTGAAGGTGATTCCCGTTGTTGCTTCCGTGGCAATGGCTAAACGAATGGAGCGCTGCGGCGCAGATGCTGTTGTGGCTGAAGGCACAGAAGCCGGAGGACATATCGGTGAGACTACCACCATGGTACTGGTACCTCAGATTGTGGATGCTGTAAATATCCCTGTTATTGCGGCAGGCGGCATTGCGGATGGACGCGGTATTGCCGCTGCTTTTATGCTTGGCGCTCAGGCGGTTCAGATGGGTACTCATTTTGTAGTAACAACCGAATCTCAGGTTCATGAAAATTATAAGGACTGCATTATCAAAGCAAAAGATATTGATACCCGTGTTACCGGAAGAACCACAGGACATCCTGTCCGCGCACTGAGGAATCATATGACAAGAGAATATCTGCAGAAAGAACAGCAGGGAGCTTCTTTCGAGGAACTGGAGCTGCTTACTCTGGGCGGCCTCAGAAAAGCTGTTGTGGACGGTGATGTGACAAACGGAAGTGTTATGTCGGGTCAGAGCGCAGGTCTGGTTAAGGAAAAAATGAGCTGCAAAGAGCTGATTGGAAAACTGGTGGCAGAAACAGATGCTTTAATCGGAGGAAAAGGATTTTATGAGTAAGATTGCATTTATCTTCCCCGGACAGGGCGCTCAGAAAGCCGGAATGGGAAAAGATTTTTACGAAAACAGTGAAACCGCTGCAAAAATCGTGGATCGGGCCTGTGAGCTGTTGGATCTGGATATGAAAGCACTTTGTTTTGAGGAAAATGACAGACTGGATCAGACAGAATACACACAGGCGGCGCTGGTAACGGTCTGCCTTGCCATGGAACAGGTTCTGGAAGAACGGGGACTGAGGCCTGATGTAACAGCGGGTCTGAGTCTTGGAGAATATTGTGCTGTTGCAGCGGCAGGAGGCATGCGTGTGGATGATGCCATTACTACAGTAAGAGCCAGAGGAATCCTCATGCAGAACGCCGTTCCCGGTGGTAAAGGAAGTATGGCTGCAGTGCTGGGCATGACAGGGGAAGCAATTGAAGCAGTGCTTGAAAAAATCGATGGCGTGAGTATCGCAAATTATAACTGCCCCGGTCAGATCGTAATTACAGGTCTGAAGGAAAGCGTGGAATGTGCAGCAGAAGAACTGAAAAAGGCAGGCGCAAGACGGGTTCTGCCCCTGAATGTAAGCGGTCCTTTCCATTCTCCGTATCTTGCCGAAGCAGGAGAAGAGCTGGGCAGAATTCTTGAGGCGGTGGAACTTCATGAGCTGTCAATGCCGTACGTAACCAACGTTACTGCAGAATATGTAACCGATATCGGTATGACAAAATCTCTGCTGGCCAGACAGGTGGCTTCCTCAGTTCGCTGGGAACAGAGTGTAAGAAATATGATTGCCGGCGGCGTTGACACGTTTGTTGAAGTGGGGCCCGGCAAAACACTTGCGGGCTTTCTGAAGAAAATCGATCGCAATGTCAGAGTGTTTAATGTGGCTGTCTGGGAAGATGTGGAAAAGGTGGTAAACGAATTATGTTAGAGGATAAGGCTGTATTAAGCGGAAAAGGTCTGCTGGAAGGAAAAGTTGCGGTTGTTACCGGAGCTTCCCGCGGAATCGGCCGCGCAGTGGCATGTGCCATGGCTGCGGAAGGTGCAGCAGTTGCCATTAATTATAACGGCTCAGAGGCACGTGCTCTTGAGGTAAAGCAGGAAATTGAAGCAGCAGGCGGCAGAGCGGAAATTTTTCAGTGCAATGTTTCTGATTTTTCAGCCTGTGAAGAATTCATGAAGGAAGTCGTCAAAGTTTTCGGAAAAATCGATATTCTTGTTAATAATGCGGGTATTACAAAGGACGGTCTTCTCATGAAAATGTCAGAAGAGGATTACGATGCGGTTCTGAATACAAACCTGAAAGGAACCTTTAACTGTATCCGTTTTGTCACAAGACAGATGCTCAGACAGAAAAGCGGGCACATCATCAATATGGCATCCGTTTCCGGAGTCCTCGGCAATGCAGGGCAGGCAAATTATGCTGCTTCCAAAGCAGGTGTGATCGGGCTGACCAAATCGGCAGCAAGAGAGCTGGCATCCAGAGGCATTACCGTCAATGCCATTGCTCCCGGATTTATCAATACGGAAATGACTGCAGTGCTGTCAGATAAGGTAAAAGAAGGTGCGGTTGCCCAGATTCCCATGGGAACCTTCGGAGAACCGGAAGACATTGCCCAGACAGCTGTATTTCTTGCATCGGAAAAAGCCCGTTACATTACGGGTCAGGTATTATGTGTAGATGGCGGAATGGCCATGTAACAGGGGAAGAGGTGGATTATGAAAAGAAGAGTTGTAATAACCGGTCTTGGAGCTGTAACACCCATCGGCAATACAGTCGATGAATTCTGGGCAGGAATTCGACAGGGAAAGGTGGGCATCGGCCCCATTACAAAATTTGACACCACGGAATATAAGGTGAAAAATGCCGCGGAAGTAAAGAATTTTGTGGCAAAAGAACGCATGGATTTTAAAGCAGCGAAGCGTATGGAACCTTTTTCTCAGTTTGCGGTGGCTGCTGCAAAGGAAGCCTTTGAGGATGCGGGAATTCAGATGGAGAAAGAAGATCCTTACAGAGCAGGTGTTATTGTTGGTTCCGGTATCGGCAGCCTGCCGGTGGTGGAAACAAACTATCAGAAAATCCTGGAAAAAGGCCCTTCCAGAGTCAACCCTCTTATGGTACCTCTGATGATTTCCAATATGGCTGCAGGCAATATCTCCATTCAGCTGGGATTAAAAGGCAAATGCACCAATGTGGTAACTGCCTGTGCATCGGGAACTCACTGTATCGGCGATGCTTTTCGTGCAATTCAGTATGATGATGCGGATATTATGCTGGCAGGAGGTGCTGAAAGCTGTATCTGTCCTACAGGTGTGGCAGGTTTTACCGCACTGACCGCTCTCTCTACTACCGTGGATCCCATGCGTGCTTCCATCCCGTTTGACAAAGACCGTAACGGTTTTGTACTTGGAGAAGGTGCCGGTGTGGTTGTACTGGAAGAACTGGAACATGCAAAAGCCAGAGGTGCTCATATTTATGCAGAACTGGTGGGATACGGTGCAACAGGTGATGCCTATCACATCACATCTCCTGCCGAAGATGGAGAAGGGGCAGGCATGGCCATGAAGCTGGCCATGAAAGAGGCGGGTGTAAAACCCTCTCAGATTGATTATATCAATGCTCACGGAACCAGCACTCACCACAACGATCTGTTTGAAACAAAAGCCATCAAACTGGCACTGGGAGATGCGGCAAAGGATGTGGTAGTTAATTCAACCAAATCCATGATCGGTCACCTGCTGGGAGCAGCAGGCGGTGTGGAATTTATCGTCTGTGTCAAATCTATTGAAGATGGATTCATCCATCAGACCATGGGAACCGAAAATGTGGATCCGGAATGTGATCTGAATTATGCAGCAGGTGCACCGGTGGAAAAAGAAATTAACTATGTACTGACCAACTCTCTGGGATTCGGCGGTCATAATGCAACTTTACTTGTAAAAAAATATGAAGGGCAGTGAACAGAATAATGAATGCAGAACAGATTTTAAAACTGGTGGATGCGGTTTCCAGATCTGATTTATCTGAATTAAAATATGAAGGGGACGGCGTAAAGCTGACTCTGAAGAAATCAGATGACAGGAAAGCAGCAATACCGGCAGCTGTGGTTTCATCCGGTTGTGCTGCCGCTGACAGTATTTCAGAAGCTGAGACAGAAACAGTCTCTGCAGTTGGCAGCTCTGCACCTGCAGCAGTTCCTGAGGCTCAGAATGCAGAGAACGAAGCAAAAGCAGAAGAAAAAACTGAAGGCAATGTAATTAAATCTCCACTGGTGGGAACCTTTTATGCAGCGCCTGCCGAAGATGCAGCTCCTTTCGTAAAGGAAGGAGATCAGGTGGAAAAAGGACAGGTACTGGCAATTATTGAAGCCATGAAACTGATGAATGAGATTGAAAGTGATTTTTCCGGTACAATAGTAAAGATTCTGGTTAAGAACGGACAGGCTGTGGAATACGGCCAGCCTCTGTTTGTGATTCGTTAAAAGGCGGTGACAGGTATGAACAGTTTGGATATTAAACAGATTCAGGAAATTATTCCCCACAGACATCCTTTTCTTCTTCTTGATAAGATTGAAGATTATGAACCCGGTCAGTATGCAGTGGGATACAAATGTGTAACCTACAGAGAAGACTTTTTTAAAGGCCATTTTCCCGAAAAACCGGTTATGCCCGGTGTACTGATCCTGGAAGCTCTCGCTCAGGCAGGTGCCGTTGCAATTTTAAGTGTACCGGAAAATCAGGGAAAAATCGCATTTTTCGGAGGTGTCAGCAAATGCCGTTTCCGCGGAATGGTTTTTCCCGGCGATGTACTGAAGCTGGAAACCAGAATTATTAAACAGAAAGGTCCTGTAGGAGTAGGTGAAGCTGTGGCTTCCGTTAACGGTAAAACTGTTGTAAGTGCCGAACTGACTTTTATGGTAGGAGAATAACAGCAGCAGGAGAGCGAAGAAATCATGATTGAGAAAATTTTAATTGCCAACAGAGGGGAAATTGCCGTGCGGATCATCCGTGCATGCCGGGAAATGGGAATCGAGACGGTTGCGGTATATTCAGAAGCAGACAGGGAAGCGCTTCATACTCAGCTGGCAGATGAGGCAATCTGTATCGGCCCGGCACCTTCTTCGGAAAGCTATTTAAATATGGAAAGAATTATCAGCGCCACCATGATTTCGGGTGCTGATGCCATTCATCCCGGATTTGGCTTCCTGTCGGAAAACAGCAAATTCGCAGAACTGTGTGAACAGTGCAATATTACATTTATCGGTCCTTCTTCACAGGTAATCAGCAGAATGGGCAACAAATCAGAGGCACGAAACACAATGATCGCAGCAGGTGTTCCCGTCACACCGGGCAGCACGGAACCCATCTTCGAAGCGGCAGATGGCGTGGAAATTGCTGAAAAAATCGGTTACCCGGTTATTATCAAAGCAGCTCTGGGAGGCGGCGGAAAAGGCATGCGCGTGGCGGAAACTCCTGAGGAGTTTGAAAACAGTTTTAATACTGCTCAGAAAGAAGCACAGATGGCATTTGGCGATAATACCATGTATATCGAGCATTATGTGCAGCATCCCCGCCATATTGAGTTTCAGATTCTGGCAGATCAGTATGGCAATGTGGTCCATCTGGGTGAAAGAGACTGTTCCATTCAGAGGAATCATCAGAAAATGATAGAAGAGTCCCCTTCCATTGCTCTTTCCGATGAACTGCGCCGGGAAATGGGAGAAGCAGCAGTAAAAGCAGCAAAAGCGGCCGGATACACCAATGCAGGTACCATTGAGTTTCTGCTGGAAAATAATGAAAAATTCTATTTCATGGAAATGAATACCAGAATTCAGGTAGAGCATCCTGTAACCGAATGGGTAACGGGAATTGATCTGGTTAAAGAACAGATCCGTATTGCAGACGGTCAGAAGCTGAACCTGACACAGGATCAGATACAGATCAAAGGACATGCTATTGAGTGCCGGATCAATGCGGAAAATCCTGCGAAGAATTTCCGCCCTTCTCCGGGAACCATCACGGACATGTATCTGCCGGGAGGCAAGGGGGTTCGTATCGATTCTGCCATTTACAGCGGTTATACGGTAACACCCTATTACGATTCCATGCTGGCGAAGCTGATTGTCTATGCGGCAAATCGTAAGGAAGCCATCCGCAAGATGCAGAGTGCCCTTGGCGAAGTCATTATTGAGGGAATTGTCACCAATGTGGATTATCAGTATGAGATTCTGAACAATCCGGATTTTATAGCCGGAAATATCGATGTGGAATTCATAGAAAAAATGAATTCGTAAGGAGTAGGAAATGATACTGAAAGATATGTTTAAAAAGACAAACAGGGAGAATCATGGCCTCAGAAAGGAATCCAGACCGGAAGTTCCGGACGGACTTCTGAGGAAATGCAATAAATGCGGAGCCAATATTATTGCAGATGATGTAAAAAGAGGATTTTACATCTGTCCCAAATGTCATGGATATTTTCGTGTACCTGCTTTCCGCAGAATTGAAATGATTGCTGATGAAGATTCTTTTGAAGAATGGGATCAGGAAATGGAATTTCAGAATCCCCTGTCGTTTCGCGGATATGAGGAGAAAGTCAGAAGATTGAGAGAAACCACGGAATTAAATGAAGCAGTGGTAACCGGGAAAATCCGTATTGATGGTAATGAAGCAGTAATTGCCGTCTGTGACGGACGATTTCTTATGGCCAGCATGGGTGAGATTGTGGGCGAAAAAATCACAAGGGCTGTGGAACGGGCTACGCAGGAAAAACTTCCGGTAATCATATTTGCCTGCTCCGGCGGAGCCAGAATGCAGGAGGGAATCATATCCCTTATGCAGATGGCAAAAACATCTGCTGCATTGAAGCGGCACAGTGATGCCGGCCTTCTGTATGTTTCCGTACTGACCGATCCCACTACAGGGGGAGTCACAGCAAGCTTTGCCATGCTGGGTGATATTATTCTGGCGGAACCGAAGGCATTAATCGGTTTTGCGGGTCCCCGTGTTATTGAACAGACCATCGGAGAAAAACTTCCCAAAGGATTTCAGCGTTCTGAGTTTCTGCTGGAGCATGGATTTGTAGATCGGATCGTGGAACGGGAAGAAATGCGTGATGTGCTGAGTGAAATCCTGAAAATGCATCAGGTTTGTACAGATTCTGAAAATAAAGGCGGTATCGCATCAGCGTCTGTTAAAAGCACAGAAGCAGACACTGCATCAGAATCGGCTGCCGGTGCAGAAAAATACAGGCCGGAAGACAGCAGAAAAGGAACCGGTTCTAATCTGAATGCGTGGGAGAGAGTCCGGATTTCCAGAAAGAAGGACCGTCCTGTGGGTGAAGATTATATTCAGGCTTTATTTGATGATTTTATGGAGTTTCATGGAGATCGCTATTATGGTGATGACCGGGCTGTTGTGGGAGGAATCGGCTGGTTCCATGGAAAACCCGTGACAGTGATCGCACAGGCGAAAGGCAAGACAACCAAAGAGAATATCGATCACAATTTCGGTATGCCTTCTCCGGATGGTTACAGAAAAGCATTGCGTCTGATGAAACAGGCGGAAAAGTTTAATCGCCCTGTCATCTGTTTTGTGGATACTCCCGGGGCTTTCTGCGGGCTGGAAGCTGAAGAAAGAGGCCAGGGAGAAGCAATTGCCAGAAATCTCTATGAGATGTCTTCCATAAAAGTACCTGTTCTGTCGATTGTAATCGGAGAAGGCGGAAGCGGCGGCGCTCTTGCCATGGCCGTGGCTGATGAAGTATGGATGCTGGAAAATGCAGTTTATTCCATTCTGTCTCCGGAAGGCTTTGCAAGTATTCTCTGGAAAGACAGCAAGAGAGCTGATGAGGCAGCTGAAATCATGAAACTGACAGCGGAGGATCTGAAAAAAATGGGTATTATTGAGCAGATTATCCGTGAACCTGCTGAATATACCTGTGATAAGATGGTAAAGGTCTGCAGCAGCCTGGAAAAGAGAATTACTGCTTTCCTTGATAAATATGAAGCCTTAAGTGTACAGGAACGTATTGATCACAGATATGACCGGTTCCGTCGGATGTGATGATTTTCCGGAGAATTCTGCGGGTGATGCAGATAATCTGTCCGGAATCAGGAGGAAACATGGAAATATGGAAATGTTAAAAATTGGAAAAAAAACAGCAAAACTACCGATTATTCAGGGTGGTATGGGTGTTGGAATCAGCCTTGGAAATCTGGCGGGCAGTGTGGCTGCAGAAGGAGCAGTCGGCATTATTTCCAGCGCACAGATCGGATTTCGTGAACCGGATTTTGATAAACAGCCTCAGAAAGCAAATCTTCGCGCCATTGAAAAGGAAATGAAGAAAGCACGTGAGATCTCACCGGATGGAATCATTGGATTCAATATCATGACAGCTTTAAGAGATTTTGAAGATCATGCGCGGGCAGCAGCCGCCGCCGGGGCCGATCTGATCATCTCCGGAGCCGGACTTCCCGTCGATCTTCCGGCTTATGTGAAAGACAGTGATACATGTATTGCGCCCATTGTATCATCTGATAAATCGGCCAGAGTCATTCTGAAATACTGGGATAAAAAATACGGGCGTACTGCCGATCTGGTGGTCATTGAAGGGCCGAAGGCCGGAGGTCATCTGGGTTTTAAAAAAGAAGAACTGGAATATTATACGGACGAGCTGTATGCACAGGAAATCAGAAAAATCATTCATACGGTAAAATCCTATGAAGAAAAATATAACTGCCGGATCCCCGTGGTTGTGGCCGGTGGAATTTACAGTCATGAGGAAGTTATGCATGCCTTTTCTCTTGGTGCCGATGGAGTTCAGGTAGGAACACGTTTTGTAACTACAGAGGAATGCGATGCGCACATCAATTATAAGAAAGCATATATCCGGGCGCAGAAGGAAGATATTGTTATAGCCAGGAGTCCGGTGGGAATGCCGGGAAGAACCATCTTGAATCCTTTTTTAAAACGTGTTATGCTAGGAGAGAAGATTCCGCACACGCCTTGTCACAGATGTCTTGCGCACTGCAATCCTGCAGATATTCCCTATTGTATTACAGATGGACTGGTGAATGCCGCCAATGGCAGGATAGATGATGCATTGCTGTTTTGCGGAGCTGAGGTTTATAGGGCAGAGAAAATCGAGACAGTGAAAGAAGTTCTGAAATCGCTGATCGGGCAATAATATAGAAGGAGAGTAAGTCTGTGAATAAAAACGCATTGGATGCCATCAATACTACACTGGTTCATTTATTTAATGAGATATGGGAGCTGGAGGGAGAAGCCGTCATTACCGAAGAATATAAAGATATAACAAATAACGATATGCATATCATTGAAGCAATCGGTTTAGGCAAAGACAGTACCATGTCCATGGTTGCGAAAAAGATGCGTATTACGGCAGGCTCGCTTACAACTTCCATTAACAGCCTTGTGAAAAAGGGATATGTGATCCGCAAGCGAAGCGAAAGGGATCGCCGGGTTGTTTATATTCTGCTGACAGAAAAAGGCGAAAAAGCTTATTATCATCACAAGGATTTTCATATACAGATGGTCAGCAGTGCAACTTCCAATATGAATGATCAGCAGATTCAGAATCTGCTGGATTTACTGCAGAATCTGACTGCTTTTTTTAATCGTTATAAAGAGGCACATCAACAGTAGACCGGTTCTGATGAACCGGTGATTTACCATGATATGCAGGAGACTTACCCTTGAAAGGCGTGTGAAATGAATTGAATTTTCACATGTCTTTTTCTTTTTTTTACAGTGTTTATACGGATTTAATTGACTGGCGGGAAGGAAATGCATATAATGGTTTTCAACGGTCTTTTTAAGATTGTGCCGGATCCTGATCTGCAGTGCAGAGATGGAAGACCGGTTTTATATAGGGGAAAAGAGCAGGAAGAAACAAATGAAAACATCGCTGAAAGGGCATGCGGCAGCATTGACAAGTGTAATAATCTGGGGAACTACTTTTATTTCCTCAAAAATTGTGCTGGAGTATCTGTCGCCAATTGAATTGTTGATTTATCGTTTTGCAGTAGGGCTTTGTGTACTGAGTCTGATGGATTCGCATAAACTGGTATTGAACCGGAAACTGCAGAAGTGTCCTCCCTGCGGTATCGATGATGGGAGGCAAAGGCAGTACAGGGGATTGAAGCAGAAAAAGGATGAGTGGTATTTCATCCTTGCAGGTTTATCAGGGGTAACATTGTATTACCTTCTGGAAAATATATCACTGACCCGTACAACTGCATCCAATGCAGGTGTTATTGTGTCAGCGGCTCCCTTTTTCACAGCACTGGCAGCCTGGATGATGAGGAAGGAAAAGTGCATATCCATCCGGTTTCTTTCGGGATTTGTGATTGCATTATCCGGAATTGCCATGATCAGCTTTCAGGGAAGCAGTGTATCACTGAATCCTGAGGGAGATTTTCTGGCTCTGTGTGCCGCAATTGTCTGGGGATTTTATTCCAATTTCAGCAAATGGATCACAGAAAAGGGGTATTCTGTAATAACCGCTACCAGACGGATCATCACCTGGGGACTGATCTTCATGATTCCTTTTGGATTCATCATGGGATTTTCGTTTAATCCCGCAATTTTACTGAAACCGCAGGTGCTGTTTCATGTGGTGTATCTGGGAATCAGTGCTTCTGCCATGTGTTTTGTATTGTGGAATTATGCAGTGGATCGACTTGGTGTGATTACCTCCGGTGTCTATATTTATCTTACACCGGTTGTAACAGTGGCGCTGTCAATCCCTGTTCTGCATGAAACATTTACATGGTATTCGGGAGCGGGCATGCTGCTTACTATTGCCGGTCTGATTATTTCAGGATAAACAGGCGGGTGGACATGAATTGGAAGGATAGACTGAATAAAGAGAGGTATTTATGGCTGGACAGATAAAATTTGAAGAAAGTACACATACAAAATACAAAGTAAAAGAACCGAAGATGTATCATGTAATTATGTATAATGATGATTTTACGCCGATGGATTTTGTGGTTGAGATACTGATGTTGGTTTTTAACAAGTCAGAATCAGAAGCGTTTCGTCTTATGTATGCCATTCACAGAGGTGTAAAAGCTGTTGTGGGGACCTATGTGTATGATATTGCCGTGACGAAAGCGGATGAGGCTGTCAAGCGGGCCCGGGAAGAGGGCTATCCGTTTCGGGTGGAGACGGAACCTGTTGAAAAATAAGGAGGGAAGCCTGACTGATGGAATTTTCGGATAAAGTTAATGAAGTAATCAACAGTGCCTTTATCAAGGCAGGAATTGAACAGAATGAATATATGACTCCTGAGCATATGTTGTATGCTTTGTGCAAGGAGCTTCCTTTTCAGCGGGCTTTATCAGGCTGCGGGGGGAGCGTGGAACGACTGGAGCAGAATCTGAACCGTTTTTTTAAAAGTCAGCTGCCCCAGAAAAAAGGTGATGAAATTGCTGTGAGTAATGGTACGCAGTCTGTATTTGAATGCGCGGTGCGTCAGGCCATGGCCAGCGGCAGAGAAGAAGTGGAAATTTCTCATATTCTGAAAGGAATTATGGAACAGGAAGAAAGTTTTGCTGTCTATTATCTTTACATGGAGGTGGAAGACCCTGTATCTCTGCTGGCTGCAGTGAATCAGGAGATTGTTGAAAACAGTCGGAAAGAATCTGTGGTCCTGGAAGAAGAGGATGCAGATGCGGAAGATGCGTCCTGGATTTCCATGGAGGAGAAATCCGGTGGCTGGAAGAATTATGTAACCTGTCTGAATGATACGGTTCATGAACACAATCCTCTGGTGGGAAGAGAAGACGAACTGGAACGGACTATACAGGTGCTTTGCTGCCGTGATAAAAATAATCCCATGCATATTGGTGAAGCAGGTGTCGGAAAAACCAGTATTACCTATGGGCTGGCAGCGCGGATCAATGAAGGCCGTGTACCCGATTCTTTGAAGAATGCCCGGATTTTTATGCTTGATATGGCAGGTATGGTTGCCGGAACGCAGTACCGGGGAGAATATGAAAAAAGAATGCGTGATGTGATGCTCCATATTTCTAAAGAAACATCTCCTATCGTATTTATTGATGAAATTCATACAATTGTGGGGGCGGGAGATCAGACCGGAAGCATGGATGCCGCCAGTCTGCTGAAGCCCTGGTTTGAGGATCCGTCTATTCGATTTATCGGCTCCACAACCTATGAAGAATACAACAGAACTATTTCAAAAAATAAAACACTCATACGCAGATTCCAGAATATTGATATTGCCGAACCATCTCAGGAGGAGTGTATTTCAATTCTTGAAGGAATCCGCGGTCGTTATGAGGAACATCACGGGGTTGTTTATGCACCGGGGTTTATGGAAAAAGCTGTGGAACTCAGTGCGAGATACATGAATGAACGATATCTGCCTGACAAGGCTATTGGTCTGATTGATGAGGCGGGAGCATGGCTGCAGCTTCATCCGGAACTGGCCCGGGAAAAAACTGCAGATGGAAAACTGATTGCCGATACTGATCTGGTGGACCTTACCGTGTCCAGAATCTGCAGAATCCCCCAGACGGTTCTGGATCAGGAAGATGAGGCGGGTCTTCTGACACTAAAAGACCGGATTACCAGCCATGTATTCGGTCAGGATGAAGCGATCGAAAAAGCGGTTTATGCTGTTCAGATTTCCCGACTGGGGCTGATAGAAGAACATAAACCGGTTGCTTCACTTCTGTTTGTGGGACCTACCGGCGTGGGAAAAACAGAGGCTGCCAAAGTACTTGCATCGGAGCTTGGCATAAGTTTTGTACGTTTTGATATGAGTGAATATACTGAGAGACATACTGTGGCAAAGCTGATCGGTTCTCCTGCCGGATATGTGGGATTTGAAGATGGTGGGCAGCTGACGGATGCCATACGTAAAAATCCCCATTGCGTCCTGCTGCTGGATGAGATTGAAAAGGCTCATAATGATATTTTCAATGTGCTGCTGCAGGTTATGGACTATGCCACCCTGACGGATAACCATGGGCGCAAGGCAGATTTCAGTCATGTGATTCTGATTATGACCTCCAATGCAGGGGCTGCCAGTGTGGGAAAAAAGATGATTGGTTTCGGTGAACGGTCGGTTATGGAATCAAATATGATGGATGAAGTTAAAAGGGTATTCTCCCCGGAGTTCAGAAACCGGTTAAGCGGCATTCTCATGTTTCACAAGCTTTCTCCGGATATGGCCATGCGGATCGTAAAAAAGAAAACCGCACAGCTTGAGAAGTATCTGGGACGCCGTGGTATAACGGTTGCTTTCGCAGAAGAAGTCTATGATTATCTTCTGGAAAAAGGCTATTCGGAAGAGTATGGAGCAAGAGAAATTGACCGTGTGATTCAGGAAAGGCTGAAGCCTCTTTTTGTGAAGGAGATACTCGGCGGCAATCTGAAAAATGGTGGTCACATAGAGGTGCTTATGGATCCGGATCAGGAAGGCAGGATTATTCTGAAATAACTGCAGCAAAGCAGATAATATGACTTTTTTTTGGCAGTTAAATATACTAATGAGATATTTTTCTCATATAAGATTAATGAATTATTAGACAGATTGATTTATTTTAATTATTTTACTGTTTAAAACAGTAAAATAGTAACTTGTAAACCAAAGAACAACTTTGTATAATGTATCATAAATTTACATTTTTGAGAAATGGGAGGAGTAACTGATGACAGGCGCAGATATTATGGTAAAATGTCTGGAAGCAGAAGGTGTAGATACGATATTTGGCTATCCTGGTGTAGCTATCTGTCCTTTTTTCAACAGCATCCTGCAGTCAGATATCCGTTCTGTTCTGGTTCGGTCAGAACAGAATGCTGCACATGCTGCCAACGGTGCAGCCAGAACAACAGGAAAGGTTGGCGTATGTGTGGCCACTTCCGGTCCAGGGGCAACAAATCTGCTGACTGGAATTGCGACAGCTTATGCTGACAGTATTCCGCTGGTATGTATTACCGGTCAGGTAAAAACAGAACTGATCGGCCGGGACGTATTCCAGGAGGCTGACGTAACAGGTGCTGCTGAGTCGTTTGTAAAATACAGTTATCTGATAAAAAAAGCAGAAGATCTGCCCAGGGTATTTAAGGAAGCTTTTTATATTGCCAATACCGGAAGAAGGGGGCCGGTCCTGATAGATGTTCCCATCGATATTCAGCAGAAAGAGGTTGGAGATTTTGAGTATCCTGACAGTGTTAACCTCAGAACCTACAAACCTACAGTAAAGGGGCATGCGGTTCAGATCAAAAAGGTTATGCAGGAAATCGTAAAAGCTGAAAAACCGGTTATCATGGCAGGCGGGGGTGTTCTTTTAAGTGGTGCCCGTAAAGAACTGCTTGAATTTGCGGAAAAATTTGATATTCCCGTAGCATCAACAATGATGGCTATCGATGCGGTTCCCAGTAATCACAGATTGAATCTGGGCATGGTAGGCAATAACGGGCGCCGTTATGCCAATAAAGCAATCAATGAAGCGGATCTTCTGATCGTGATCGGATGCCGCTTTGCTGATCGTGCAGTGCAGCAGCCCAGCCTGATTACAAAAAATAAAGTACTGGTTCATATTGATGTGGATCCTGCTGAAATCGGCAAGAATGCAGATGCCGGAATTCCGCTGGTAGGTGATGCAAAGAACATTCTGGAGGACTTCCTGAAAGCAGACTATGAGCCGATTCGTCGTGATGAATGGATTGCTCAGATGGATGAATACCGGGAACAGTTGAATTACCATCGTGATCCGAATCCGGATTATGTAGATCCCGAAGAATTTGTACAGACTCTTTGTAATAAGATGGATGATGATGCGGTCTATGTGGCAGATGTGGGTCAGAATCAGATATGGTCATGCCGTTACTCTGTAATTAAGAAAGGACGTTTTCTGACTTCCGGAGGTATGGGAACCATGGGATATTCCATTCCTGCTGCAATGGGCGTAAGAGCTGCAAATCCCGATAAACAGGTGGTTGCTGTCTGTGGTGACGGTTCATTCCAGATGTCCATGATGGAACTGGCTACCATAAAACAACATAATATACCTGTTAAAATTGCTGTATTGAAAAATAATGTTCTGGGTATGGTGCGTGAATATCAGCATTATACATATGCAGATCATTATTCCATGATTGATCTTTCAGGCAGCCCGGATCTGGAGAAAATTGCAGCCGCATATGATATCCCTTTTATCCGTATGTATAATATGGAACATGCGGATACTCAGATTGATCAGTTTCTGAATACAGATGGTCCGGTACTGATGGAATGTATTCTTGATTCTGAAGATTTGGTAAATTAACCGGGGAGGATGAAAAAATGAGAAGAATTTATTCTGTACTTGTGGAAAACCGCGCCGGTGTTTTATGCAAAGTCGCCGGTCTTTTTTCCAGAAGAGCTTATAATATAGAGAGTCTTGCAGTCGGAGAAACGGATGACCCTGAAGTATCCTGTATGACTATTGTAAGCAGCGGTTCTGAAAACACGATTGAGCAGATTGAAAAACAGCTGAACAAAAAACTGGATGTTATTAAAGTAAAAACATTTAAAGAATCGCAGAGCATCACAAGAGAACTGATGCTGGTTAAAGTAAAATACAACAAAGATAACCGCAAGGATGTAATTGAAATTTCTCAGATTATGAAAGCGGAAATCGTAGATATGTCAAAAAACCAGATGATTCTGCAGATCTGTGATACACCTGAACGGACAAGACTTCTGATTAAGATGCTTCAGTCCATCAGTATTGTCGAGGTTGCCCGCACAGGGACGCTGGCTCTGACAAAATGTACGGATAATGACTGAACAAAGCAAAATTATTTATAACAAGGCGAGAAAATAGTGCAAAATATGTAAACAGTGCAAAGCTTTCTACGAAACCAATATGTGGAAAGACAGGTCTTATTTATCGGAGAAGGCTTTGCATTTTGCTTTATTCTGTTTAACGTATTACCATGCTGAAGAAACACACAGTATTTTAGGAATAGGATCTGAATACTTGTATGAATTTTTGTAAAAAAATATATAAAATAATTAATTGCAAAAAATACGAAAAAACTGTTGACAAATGATGAAGACAGTGGTATCCTTTAGAAGCTGTCAGCGGGAAAAACAAAAAACCTTAAAAACTGACAGAAAAAATAAAAAAACAGTTGACAAAAGTCGGAAACACTGCTAAAATAACAAAGTCGCTTACGAAGCGGCAACAGGAACCTTGATAACTGAACAATGTAAGAAACAAACCTTTAAAAACATTTTCGAAAGAAGATGGATTTCCTGAAAATTCTTTGAAAACATTTAAAGAACAACAACCTAAAAGGTAAA
>JAXDZY010000099.1:0-32896 GCA_034086685.1 Lachnospiraceae bacterium | reverse complement strand
AGAAAAAGAAAAAGACTGCGGGCCTCTCATTATCCACAAATGATGGTCTCACAGTCTAAATACACGAAAACAGTGTTGATGAAAATTCAGCGTTTTGACTATGAAGTTATTTTGACAAGGTCAGATCACTGAACAGTAACTAAAAATTCCGGTTTTCATAAACTTTTGTAAAAATTGCTGGACAGACCGCTTTATTTGTGATATAGTTAGGCGGTGTGAGTAACCGCCCGGACCTGGCACACGGATGCTCCGACCCGTGCTCAGTCCTGGGTATGTTGTATCACAGGCAGAAAGACTGCCGTGAATTATATTGAAGACAGGAGGTAATCAGACATGATTACAAAGGAAAGAAAAGCAGAAATTATCGCTGAATATGGCAAGACACCCACAGATACCGGTTCTACAGAAGTGCAGGTAGCTCTGTTAACAGAAAGAATCAGAGAACTGACTGAGCATCTGAAAGAGCATGACAAGGATCATCATTCCAGAAGAGGTCTGTTAAAGATGGTTGGTAAGAGACGTGGTTTACTGGCATATCTGAAGAAAAACGATATTGAAGCTTATCGTAGCCTTATTAACCGTTTAGGAATCAGAAAATAATTATCTATTTTTGGCCACAGGAGTTATATGAGTGTATTTCTCCTGTGGTTTTTTACTGATTGACAGATTGGCAGAAGGATGCCCGGGACCACTGAAAAGCGCAGTTTTTATTGCTGTACGGTATAGATGATTTTAAGGCCGGAAACCATATATCAGGCTGACAAACCGCGTTTTTCAGTAGTTTCGGACTTCTGCCTGTAGCAGGGCAGGAAAATAGAGAAAAAGAAAGTGCATTCTGAGCTGCTGAACTTTTGCAGCAATTTCCTGTCTGGCTATAATATCTGTACGTGATTTATGATGGAAAGGAGTATTGAATATGTATAAAAGTTATTCAATGGAACTGGCAGGAAGAACCCTGACTGTTGATGTGGGCAGAGTTGCTGCTCAGGCTAATGGCGCTGCATTTATCCATTATGGAGATACTGTATTATTATGTACTGCAACTGCATCAGATAAGCCCAGAGAAGGAATCGACTTTTTCCCTCTCAGCGTGGAATATGAAGAAAAGATGTATTCTGTAGGCAAGATTCCGGGGGGATTCAATAAGAGAGAAGGAAAAGCATCTGAGCATGCCATCCTGACATCACGTGTTATTGACCGTCCCATGCGTCCTCTGTTTCCCAAGGATTACAGAAATGACGTAACTCTGAACAATATGGTCATGAGTGTGGATCCTGACTGTGCACCGGAAATTACAGCCATGCTGGGTTCTGCCATCGCAGTTTCCATTTCAGATATTCCCTTTGACGGACCGATTGCTGCCACACAGGTTGGCCTCATTGATGGAGAACTGATTTTTAATCCCACCAATGATCAGAAGCAGATTTCCGATCTGGCACTGACTGTTGCTTCTACGAGAGAAAAGGTTATCATGATTGAGGCCGGTGCCAATGAAGTGCCGGAAGATAAGATGATTGAAGCAATTTTTGCTGCCCATGAAGTAAACCAGCAGATTATTGCTTTTATTGACACCATTGTTGCTGAATGCGGAAAACCCAAGCATGATTATGAACACTGTGATACACCGGAAGAACTGTGGAGCGATATGACTTCTTTTATTCCTGCAGATGAGATGGAGACCGCTGTATTTACAGATGTAAAGCAGGTAAGGGAAGAGAATATCAAAGAAATCAAGGAAAAGCTGGCTGAGCGTTATGAAGAGACAAATCCTGACTGGATTCCTCTGATTGACGAAGCTGTTTACAAATATCAGAAGAAGACCGTGCGTAAGATGATTCTGAAAGATCACAAGCGTCCTGACGGACGTGCCATCAATCAGATCCGTCCTCTGGCAGCTGAGGTGGATCTGCTTCCCAGAGTGCATGGTTCTGCCATGTTTACAAGAGGTCAGACTCAGATCTGCACTGTAACCACATTGGCACCTTTATCCGATGCTCAGAAGCTGGATGGTCTGGATGTAAATGAAACTTCCAAACGCTATATGCACCATTATAATTTCCCTTCCTATTCCGTAGGTGAGACAAAACCCTCCAGGGGACCGGGGCGTCGTGAAATCGGTCATGGTGCATTGGCTGAGAGAGCTCTGGTACCGGTACTGCCCGGTGAAGAGGAATTTCCCTATGCAATCCGTACTGTATCCGAAACTTTTGAATCCAACGGTTCAACTTCTCAGGCAAGTATTTGTGCTTCTACCATGTCTCTGATGGCTGCAGGCGTTCCCATCAAGGCTCCGGTAGCAGGTATTTCCTGTGGTCTGGTAACAGGAGACACAGATGATGATTATATTGTACTGACAGATATTCAGGGACTGGAAGATTTCTTTGGTGATATGGATTTTAAGGTTGCAGGTACAAAGAAAGGTATTACTGCCATTCAGATGGATATCAAGATTCATGGACTGACCCGTCCGATCATTGAAGAAGCAATTGCCCGCACAAGAGAAGCGCGTCTCTACATTATGGATGAAGTAATGGCAAAAGCAATTGCAGAACCCAGACCGGAAGTTGGTAAATATGCACCGAAGATCGACAAGATCGTCATTGATCCTGCAAAGATCGGCGATGTAGTCGGCAAACAGGGTAAGATCATCAACCGAATTATTGATGAAACCGGCGTCCGTATTGACATTTCCGACGAGGGACTGGTATCCATCTGCGGTACGGAAAAGAATATGATTGAAAAAGCCAAAAAGATGATCGAGATCATTGTAACAGATTTTGAAGAAGGTCAGATTCTGGAAGGCGTTGTTGTAAGTATTAAGGAATTCGGTGCTTTCCTGGAATTTGCACCTGGAAAAGAAGGTATGGTTCATATCTCCAAAATCAGCAGACAGCGCATCAACCATGTGGAGGATGTACTGACTCTTGGAGACAAGGTTAAGGTTGTATGCCTGGGTAAAGATAAAATGGGCCGTATCAGTTTCAGTATGAAGGACGTAAAATAATGGAGGCAAACCGGTGATTGATGTATTAGATATTCATACTCATACACTGGCCAGCGGACATGCTTACAATACCATTTCCGAAATGGCAGCTCAGGCCCGGGCACTGGGTCTTGCAGCACTGGGTATTACGGAACATGCACCGGCCATGCCCGGGACCTGTCATGAGTTTTATTTCAGCAATCTGAAAGCAGTTCCCAGAGTAATTGAAGGCCAGAAGCTTCTTTTGGGGGTGGAGCTGAACCTGCTGGATCGCCAAGGCCATGTGGATCTTTCCGAAGAGATTCTGGAACAGATGGATGTCTGCGTGGCAAGCATTCATCCTCCCTGTTTTCAGGAGAAATACAGTTCTGAGGATGTGGCTTATGCATATATGAATGCCTGTGAGAATCCGTATGTTACGATTATCGGACATCCGGATGATGGTCGTTTTCCGGTGGATTATGAACAGCTTGTGCTCAGGGCGAAAGAAACGGGAACGCTTCTGGAGTTGAATCAGGGGTCCCTGCAGCCGGGCAGTTTCCGTCTGAATACACGGGAGAATGCCAGAACCATGCTTCATTACTGTGAAAAGTATGGTGCATCTGTTATTATGGACAGTGATGCACATGTGAGTTCTCAGATTGGAAATCATACCTGTGCTTTTACATTGATTGAAGAAATGGGCTTCCCGGAAGAGCTGATTGTGAATCGATCCTTAGCTGAATTTACTAAATTTCTCAGAAAAAAACCGAAATGGGTATAAAAAAGAACGAAAAACCTGTCATGAAAATGACAGGTTTTTTGTTTTCAAAGGGAAAAAAGATAAAAAAGAGGATTTTTAAAAAGAATATCTGGCAAATTCATGTATTTGCACAGATTCTTCCAATTCTCTTGAAATTATTTTTTACTTATTATAAATTATATATGAAATATGACAGATAATGTTAATGATTTCGTAAGAAATCTTATCATACTGGACAGTAGTTACGCTGTCTTTTTGCTGCTGAAACTGTGTTTGCAGATACCCGGCAGCACCACATATCTGATATCTGCCAGCAGATATGAAAAAATTATGGAGGAATTGGTAATATGAGTAATTCATCAGCTAGCATGCGTATTGCGGCTTTATTGGATGAAGGCAGTTTCGTTGAAATTGGTGGAGATGTTACTGCCAGAAGCACATCCTTTAATCTGCAGGCCAAAGAAACACCTTCTGACGGTGTAATTACCGGCTATGGTACGATTGACTGCAATCCTGTCTATGTATACAGCCAGGATGCATCCGTACTGGGCGGTACCATTGGTGAGATGCATGCAAAAAAAATTGTTAAACTTTATGATCTTGCCCTGAAGACAGGTGCACCTGTAGTTGCCCTGATTGATTGTGCAGGCATCAGACTTCAGGAAGCAGCAGATGCCCTGAACGCATTCGGTGAACTGTATATGTGTCAGATTAAGGCAAGTGGTGTAATCCCTCAGATCACCGGTATTTTCGGCACCTGCGGAGGCGGTATGGCAGTGGTACCCACACTGACCGATTTCACCTTCATGGAAGCAGAACATGCAAAATTATTTGTTAATTCTCCCAATACTCTGAACTGTAAAGATGCACAGGAAATCTCTTCCGCAAAATTCCAGGCGGAAAAAGTCGGAGTGGTAGACGGAACCGGCACAGAAGCGGAAATTCTCGATCAGATGCGCACACTGATCAGTCTGCTGCCCGGAAACTGCGAAGACTGCGCTGTGGAAGAGTGCACGGATGATCTGAACAGAGTATGTGAAGGGATGGAAAACTGTGCAGGGGATACATCCATTGCACTGACTATGATTGCAGATAACAGTGAATTTGTGGAAATAAAAGCAGATTATGCAAAGGATATGGTTACAGGCTTTATGAAGCTGAATGGTACTACAGTAGGCGCAGTGGCAAACCGTACCGTGATCTGTGATGAAGAAGGCAATCCCACAGAAGAATTTGACGGAAAACTGTCAGCAAACGGCTGCGGCAAAGCTGCCGGATTTATTAAATTCTGTGATGCGTTCAATATTCCCATTCTGACCCTTACAAATGTATCCGGTCTGAAAGCGGATAAGCATCAGGAGATGAAGCTTTCCAGATATATGGCGGAGATGGCTTATGCATATGGCAGTGCTACCGTTCCCATGGTTAATGTAATTGTCGGTAAAGCATACGGCAGTGCATATGCTGTCATGAACAGCAGAGCCCTGGGCGCTGATCTGGTATTTGCATGGCCTGAAAGCTCAATCGGTATGATGAATGCGGAAAGTGCGGTAAAAATCATTTACGCTGATGAAATCAATGCAAGCAAGGAAGCTCCCAAACTGATCCGGGAGAAAGCTGCTGAGTATGAAGCAGTTCAGTCCAGCCCTCAGGCTGCTGCTTCCAGAGGCTATGTGGATGCTATTATTGAACCTTCAGCAACCAGAAAACATGTGATTGCAGCATTCGAAATGCTTTATACAAAAAGAGTTGCCGCTCCTGCCAAAAAGCATGGTACGGTCTAATATTCGAGGTGATTTCAGATGTCATATGGTGAAATTTTAGTAAAAGCGCTGACAAATACACTGCTCGGTATGGGTACTGTATTTCTTGTTCTGATTTTTATCGCTTTTCTTATCTCCCTGCTGCCGAAACTGACAGGGATGATCGAGTCCATCGGTAAGAAAAAGACAAAGCAGGAAGCGGCCGCAGTTGATAAGCCTGCAGCCAGTGCCGCAGTTTCTGTCCCTGCTGCAGCACAGGAACCGGAAGAAGAACTTGTGGATGATCTGGAACTGGTAGCTGTTATTACAGCAGCAATCGCAGCAAGTGAAGGTGTTTCCGCAGATGGTTTTGTTGTCCGTTCAATTAAGAGATCTGCTCAGAATAAATGGAAAAGAGCATAATTAAGGAGGAAATAATCTCATGAAGAGTTATATTATTACAGTAAATGGTACTGCATACGATGTTACCGTAGAAGAAACTGATGGAAGTACAGCTGCGCCTGTGTCAGCGCCCAAGGCTTCCCCCAAGGCGGCGCCCAAAGCAGCAGTAAAACCTGCAGCGGCAGCAGGCAGCATCCAGGTAAAAGCCGGAGCGGCAGGCAAAGTTGTCAAGATTGAAGCCGGTGTTGGAACTGCTGTAAAGAAAGGTGACTCTGTGATCATTATTGAAGCAATGAAGATGGAAATCCCGGTTGTTGCTCCTGAAGACGGTACTGTAGCTTCCGTTGACTGCAAGATTGGCGACGCAATTGAAGGCGGTGCTGTATTAGCTACATTAAACTGATCCTTAACGGAGGTTAAATTAATGGGCATTTTAGAAACGTTGGAAAATCTGGTACATCAGACTGCGTTTTTCGACTTGACAGTAGGCAATTATATTATGATTGCGGTTGCGTGTGTATTTCTTTACCTTGCAATTGCCAAGGAATATGAACCCCTGCTTCTTGTACCGATTTCCTTTGGTATGTTATTGGTTAATATTTATCCCCCTATTATGGAAGAAGGAGGATTACTTTCATACTTTTTTATGCTGGATGAATGGTCCATTCTGCCGTCCCTGATTTTCATGGGTGTCGGTGCCATGACTGACTTTGGTCCTCTGATTGCAAATCCCAAGAGTTTCCTTCTGGGTGCAGCGGCACAGTTTGGTATTTTTGCAGCATACATTGGTGCCATGCTTCTGGGATTTTCAGATGAAGCGGCTGCGGCCGTATCCATTATCGGTGGTGCAGATGGCCCGACTTCCATTTTCCTTGCGGGTAAACTGGGTCAGTCGGATCTGATGGGTCCCATTGCGGTGGCGGCTTATTCGTATATGTCACTGGTTCCGATTATCCAGCCCCCCATCATGCGGGCTCTGACCACAGAAGAAGAACGGAAAATCAAAATGGAACAGCTTCGCCCTGTCAGCAAGCTGGAGAAGATTCTGTTCCCTGTCATCGTTACAGTTGTGGTTTGTATGATTCTGCCTTCGACAGCTCCTCTGGTAGGTATGCTGATGTTGGGTAACCTTTTTAAAGAATCCGGTGTTGTTAAACAGCTGACAGAGACTGCCTCCAACGCCATGATGTACATTGTCGTTATCCTGCTGGGTACTTCTGTCGGCGCCACTACCAGCGCGGAAGCTTTCCTGAACTGGACAACCATCAAGATCGTTGCTCTGGGTCTGATTGCTTTCTGTTTCGGTACAGCAACGGGTGTCATTTTCGGTAAGATCATGTGCAGACTGACAGGCGGCAAGGTAAATCCTCTGATTGGCTCTGCCGGTGTATCCGCCGTTCCCATGGCAGCCCGTGTATCACAGAAGGTCGGCGCGGAAGCAGATCCTACCAATTTCCTGTTGATGCATGCAATGGGCCCCAATGTGGCAGGTGTTATCGGTACTGCAGTGGCAGCCGGTGTATTTATGGCAATATTCGGCGTATAATTCGCGTCTTTAATGGAGGTTAATATAAAAATGTCAGATACAGTAAAAACTGTTGAAAAGAAACCTGTAAAGATTACAGAAACTGTATTAAGAGATGCGCATCAGTCTCTTATTGCAACCAGAATGACAACAGAGCAGATGCTTCCTATTGTGGACAAGATGGACAAGGTGGGATATCATTCTGTTGAATGCTGGGGCGGAGCAACATTTGATGCCAGCCTTCGTTTTCTGAAGGAAGATCCCTGGGAAAGACTGAGAAAATTAAGAGATGGATTTAAAAATACCAGGCTGCAGATGCTGTTCCGCGGTCAGAATATTCTGGGGTACCATCAGTATGCAGATGATGTGGTAGAATATTTTGTACAGAAATCAATTGCCAACGGCATTGATATTATCCGTATTTTTGACTGTATGAATGACCTGAGAAACCTGCAGACAGCAGTAAATGCTTCTAAAAAGGAAAAAGGCCATTCACAGGTTGCACTGTCCTATACTCTGGGTGATGCTTATACCCTGGAATACTGGACAGAAATGGCAAAACGGATCGAAGATATGGGTGCGGATTCCATCTGTATCAAGGATATGGCAGGTCTGCTAGTTCCCTATAAAGCAACCGAGCTGATTACCGCCATGAAGGAAGTCACCTCACTTCCCATTCAGCTGCATACTCATTATACTTCAGGTGTGGCATCCATGACTTATCTGAAAGCTGTGGAAGCCGGCGTTGACGTGATCGATACGGCAATGTCTCCTTTCTCCATGGGTACCTCACAGCCTGCAACAGAGGTTATGGTGGAAACTTTTAAAGGAACTCCCTGGGACACGGGACTTGATCAGAATCTGCTGGCAGAAATCGCAGATTATTTCAGACCGATTCAGGAAGATGCATTGAAGACCGGCCTGTTAAATCCCAAGGTTATGGGTGTTAACATTAAGACTCTGCTGTATCAGGTACCTGGCGGAATGCTGTCAAACCTGGTATCCCAGCTGAAAGAGCAGGGTGCGGAGGATAAATATTACGAAGTGCTGGATGAAGTTCCCCGTGTAAGAAAAGATCTGGGAGAACCGCCTCTGGTAACTCCTTCCTCACAGATTGTGGGAACACAGTCTGTATTCAATGTATTGATGGGAGAACGTTACAAGATGGCAACTGCCGAAACAAAGGCAGTACTGCGCGGAGAATATGGCGCAACTGTAAAACCCTTTAACCCTGAAGTACAGAAAAAGGTTATCGGTGACGAAAAACCCATCACCTGCCGTCCTGCAGATCTGATTCCTCCGGAGCTGGATAAGCTGGAAGCGGAAATGTCCCAGTGGAAAGAACAGGATGAAGACGTTCTGTCCTATGCACTTTTCCCTCAGGTAGCGGTTGAATTCTTTAAAGACAGAGAGGCTAAAAAAACAAAAATCGACCCGAAAGCAGCGGATACGGACAATAAAGCTTATCCGGTGTAAATGTGCAGGTACGAATTTCGTTGCAATTCCGTAAAAAAACTGATATACTAAAAAACAGTTTTGTACTTTAAAGTAAAAGAGAGGAATTTGCAATGAACAAGTTGGATGAAATCAGGATGCGCCTGGATTCCTGTGATGATGAAATTATTGAACTTCTGACCCGGCGTATGGGGATTATTGAAGAAATCATACAATATAAGAAAGAAAGCGGGACACCGATTCTTCAGCCGAAACAGGAACAGAAACAGGAAAAGGCTCTGGAGCAGAAGCTGGATGGACAGAAATACGAGGAAGAGATCAAGGATATTTTCCGCTATATTGTCAGCAACAGCAAAAGGATTCAGGCAAAGAATCTGTTCCATCACAATATCCTGCTGATCGGATTCATGGGCTGCGGAAAGAGCACAGTGTCTTCATTCCTGTGTAAGATGCTGGCAATGGATTCAGTAGAGATGGATGCTGTTATTGTGGAACGGGAAGGTATGTCCATTAACGATATTTTCACACAATACGGTGAAGAGTATTTCAGGAATCTTGAAACAAACCTGCTTATTGAACTGAGCCGGAAAAATCAGCTGGTGGTTTCCTGCGGCGGAGGTGCTGCACTTCGTGATGTGAATGTGCAGCACATGAAAACAAATGGCCGTGTGGTGCTGCTGACCGCAAAACCTGAGACCATACTGGAAAGGGTGAAGGATAATGATGACAGACCTCTGCTGCGCGGTAATAAAAATGTGGAATTTATCGGTGATCTGATGGAAAAACGCAGGGCAAAATATGAGGCTGCAGCAGATATTGTCATCTCCACGGATGACAAAAGTGTTCTTGAAATCTGTCAGGAGATGATCAGAAAGCTGATGGAACTGGATACATAAAAAACGGTATTATGGTACCTGCAGAAGCGTTTTGCAAAAAAGTCGGTGAAACAAAGTCAGAATACTTTGTTTCACCGTTTTTTTTCGTGATAAGAGGTTAAATAATAATAATAATTGTTAATCAAAACTTAAAATAATATTAAGAGAAAATCAGTATTCATCCTTTATAATAATACAAAATAAACAGTTCAATGCTGAAGACAGCAACTGCCATGAAAAACGGATAGTATACTTTCGTTTTTCGGAATACTAAAGAAAGGAAGGTGATACATATGAGAAAACACCTGAAAGGAAAACTGTTTGTATTATTGAGTCTGATTCTGGTCTTTTTGTTTCTGCCGGGGGCGGGAAAAAATGAATCGGTTAAAAAACCGGAAGCTCCTGCAGTCAGTGCAGAGTCGGCCAGATGGGATGGCATCAAAGTCAGCTGGAAGCAGGTTGCGGGGGCTGATGGATACCGGGTTTACAGGAAGACTTCAGATGGATGGGAAAAGCAGGGTGATTACAAACCAACGACCTGTTGGGTTATCGTAGGTAATCTGGAATTTAATAAGGAGTATACGTTCACCGTGCGTGCCTATACCAGAACCGATTCCGGAAATGTCTGGGGGGCTTACGATAAAACCGGAGCTTCTGCTGTAACCGCATTAAATCAGCCTGAGCTGGGAACGGTTTCCAGTATGGCGGGAGGACTTCAGATTACCTGGGAGCAGGTGAGAGGAGCAGAAGGATACCGGGTTTATCGCAGGGAGGCTGAGTCCGGAGCCGAATGGAAAAGGATTGCTCAGCTGCAGGGGCAGAGCCAGAGCAGTTATGTAGATAAAGACAGTACCATTGGTATAAAATACTGCTATACGGTGAGGGCTTATCGTGTGGTCGATTCGAAGTATATTCTGAGTCCCTATGACAAAAAAGGGATTGAGGGAACCAGGGAGAAAGCGAAAAAGCCTGCGACTCCTGCAGTCAGTGCAGAGTCGGCCAGATGGGATGCAGTGAGGGTCAGCTGGAAAAAAGTAGAAGGCGCCGATGGATATCGTGTTTATATGAAGACCCCGGAAGGATGGAAGAAACAGGGCGATTATAAACCAACCACCAGCTGGGTTAATGTTGGTAATCTGGAGTTTAATAAAAAATATACATTTACAGTGCGTGCCTTTACCAGAACCGATTCCGGCAATATCTGGAGCGGTTATGATAAAGAGGGAGCTTCTGCTGTAACAGCCCTGAATGCGCCTGAGCTGGGACAGGCTTTCACCACCGGAAGCGGTTTGAAAGTGACCTGGAGCGAAGTGAGAGGAGCAGAAGGATACCGGGTATACCGAAAGGATTCTGTCTCAGGGGCAAAGTGGAAAAGAATTGCTCAGCTGAAAGGACAGGGTACGGAAAGTTTTACAGATAAAAAAGCTTCTGTTGGTAAAGATTATTATTATACTGTCAGAGCATATCGGAGTGTGGATTCAGAGATTATTCTAAGTCCTTATGATAAAAAAGGGATTGCAGGAATCAGAAAAGAAACTGCAGATGCAGATAAGCCTATGGTGGCCCTGACGTATGATGACGGTCCTTCCGCCAACACTCCGAAGATTCTGGATGTTCTGGAGAAATATGATGCAAAAGCTACATTTTTTGTGGTGGGAGACCGGGTGGATGAAAGTTCCAAATATCAGTCTTATGTAAAGCGGGCTTATGAGATGGGCTGTCAGATCGGAAATCATACATATGAACATAAAACACTGACATCCCTTTCCGAAAGCCAGATCAAATCTCAGATCAGCAAGTGCGATCAGGCCATTAAAAATGCTGCAGGAATTACTCCGTCCATTATGCGTCCGCCGGGAGGGAGTCGGAACAGCACAGTTGATCAGGCAGTGGGGAAACCTCTGATTCTCTGGTCCATAGATACACGCGACTGGGAAACAAGAAGCTCTTCCAAAACAATTTCTTCAGTGCTTGACAATGTAAAAGACGGTGATATCGTTCTGATGCATGATTTGTATTCTTCTACAGCGGAAGCTTCAGAAACAATTATCCCGGCTCTGATCAAAAAAGGTTATCAGCTGGTGACTGTTGAAGAACTGGCAGAAAAGAGAGGTGGTATGAAAGCAGGCCATCGATACAGTTCTTTCCGGCCTCAATAACAGAAACTGCCGCAGTTTATTATGGCTGCGGCAGTTTTTTTACCTGAAAACCAGATAACAGACGATGCATACGGTGGATGCCTGAATCCATTTCAGAAGCAGATAGCGCAAAAGAGACAGATTCAGTTCGTATGTAACTTCTCTGGACTGAAAAGCGGTGCAGAGTCCTCCGGATACACACAGGAAAATCCGGTAATACAGGGAAAAGGATGGCAGAGGGAAGTCTGCAGCCCTGGTTTCTGCGATACCATTGGTAAGCTCAAGAAAAGGAATCAGAAGTTTTAGTGTGGGGATGTCAAAACAGGGCTGAGACAGCAATTCTGTAAGAATGGAAAAATACATGATGTAAATTCCCGCTTTTACCATGATATCAGTGCAGCCAATGAGATAATCGCCGGATCCCGTATCATTGTCCGTGGGATTTTTGTTGTAAACTGTACTGCTGTTTAGTATTGAACTTTTATCGTTTATCGTTGTGAGCCGGCAAAAAAAGAATAGAAGTGCCATGGATGTCAGATAGATAACCGGCATTTCTTTCTTCAGACCTGCGTAGGATGCCATGAACATGGGCCCGGACATATTACAGAATACGGCGTAATAGCAGGCTGTTTTTTCAGGCAGCAGGCCTCTTTTTTTCAGATCTGCTGCCGTTTTTGCGCCCGTTGGATAACCGTTTAGAAAACCTGCTGCGATGGCGAAGAAAATTCCCCCTTTTTTCAGGCAGCCGGTCAGAAGTCCTGATAGAATCATAAACGGAAATACGGCCGGCAGAAAATGCTGATACCATAGAAGTAAACCGTTTCTGGTTCCTTTCAGAGTGGCTTCCGGAAAAATCAGCATGAGAAGCAGAGCGGAACCAATCAGAAAAGCGGTAAACCATTTGTTTTTCATTTACCGGTGTGGTTTCGGCCGGAATTCTGTTGGAGCAGTGTCCGCAGCAGTTCCAGCTGCTTCCGGTCATTTGGAGATAATCGGTTTTTCAGATGGCCATAAATCATATCTGCTTCCTCAGCAGAAAATGTAATACCTCGTTCATTTGCGTTTTTCTGCATGGCCAGCAGAAATGGAAGAAAATTATCCTGGTTGATTTCCTTCCCCTGGCTCATGACGGCCTGTAAAAATGCTGCTTTTACTGGGTCCATGTGATACCTCCTGATCCTTTTGTTTATAAATGTTCTGATTCTGAAGATCCTGATTGTCAGGATTCCATTCGTTGCGGTTCTGATGTTTTTCATCAGAATTGCTGTAATAACAATCAAATTCACGGAATGTTTTCTGCTGCCCCGGTGTCATAAACTGCAGTATAAGATCTTCGGGATTTGTATCTTTGGAAATATTCTGGAATTGTCTTACCTGCTCAAGCATGTGCAAAGTCTGTTCCGTATTCTGCAGACTGCGGAGGAAGGCACGTTCATTTTCAGTGCAGACCGGTGCAACTGCCCGGACAAAAGCTGTCAGATCGCATGGGGATCGTGTTTCCTGCCGGGAATAGACACTGCTTGCCTGAAAACGTGATGTTTCTTCTCTGGTCAGATCCTGCAGAACCAGCTGGAGCTCCAGAAATTTCATTAATTTACGAAAAGCTGGCTGATATTCCGGTTGAATCAGAGTGCATACAGCTTTCATCTGTCTGTGTATATGCCGGATATCCGCCTTTTGTGTTTCCTCTGACAAATTTATCTCCTTCCGGCTTTTTATATACTATATGAATCTGTCAGGGAAAAAGAACCGTATAAACATTTATGAATATGAAACATATTGTATTATAAGCACAGATTTTTACAGAAAATAAGTCTGTATGGAACAGGAGGATTTATGGAACTGGAAAATACGGAAGGAATTCTGATCATTGAAGGAAATGATGTTTATGAACTGGATGAAGAATGTCTTGACGAAAAAGGAAGGAAAGATGAATAATATCACCCGGGGAAAATAACTGTGAAACCTGTTCAATCAGGAGGGAATCCAATCATTAAAAAGCTGCCCCATCAACTGTTCGAACCGTTAGATGGGGCAGCTTTTTTTCAGTAATTATCCGTTTGTGATGTTAATTGTCTTCATTAGTACAGCCGGTATTCAGTCGGAACAATCAGCATCCGCATCCTCCGCCGAAACCGCCGCAGCAGAACAGAAGAATCAGGATCCACAGACAGCTGTTGTTTCCGCATCCGTTATCGCAGTCACCGCCGAAGAAGCTGCCGTTACCGCAGCAGAACAGAAGAATCAGGATCCAGATCAGATTACCGCATCCGCATCTGTTGTCATTGTCATTGAAGGAGCATCCGCCGCCACAGTTTGTTGCTGCTAAATCACTCATAATTTGTAGCCTCCGAAAAGTTTTACAATATATCTTATGAAAACGGGCTTGACCTGTTACAAAAAATACATTAATATTTATAGCCTGACAAGAAATTACCGGGAAAGAGGTTTTATGGGCGAGGAGGATTTAAATGAAAGTTGAAATATATACTGATGGCGCAGCACGGGGTAATCCTGACGGGCCAGGTGGTTATGGAGCGGTTATTTTATATCGTTCTCCGGATGGAACCCTTCATAAAAGAGAGTATTCTCAGGGATATAAGAAAACTACCAATAATCGTATGGAGCTGATGGCTGCCATTGCAGCACTGGAGGCACTGATCCGTCCCTGTGAAGTCGACCTGTATTCCGATTCTTCCTATCTGGTGAATGCATTTAATCAGCACTGGATTGAAAGCTGGCAGAAAAAGGGCTGGAAGCGGGGAAAAAATGAACCGGTCAAAAATCAGGATCTGTGGATGAGGCTTCTGGATGCAAAGAAGATGCATCAGGTTACCTGGCACTGGGTAAAGGGGCACAATGGACATCCGCTGAATGAACGCTGTGATGAACTGGCAACAAGTGCAGCTGACGGGAATCATCTGATGATAGATGAAGGAGTGTAACGGAAACTCTTATTTTTGCAGACAGATTCTGAATCGCAACATGATCAGGAATCTTTTTGACACTAACATGCATTTATGTTATACTCAAAACAGTGGCTGATTTTGTTACAAATATTATCAATAAAGAGGGACTTATGAAGCGAGTATTATTAAAATTAAGCGGAGAAGCACTTGCCGGTGATAAAAAGACCGGATTTGATGAAGCAGTGTGTAAGGAGGTTGCGGCACAGGTGAAACCGGCGGTTGACGGCGGATTGCAGCTCGGTGTTGTAATCGGCGGAGGTAATTTCTGGAGAGGAAGAACCAGCAATGCTATCGATCGCACCAAAGCAGATCAGATCGGTATGCTGGCTACGGTTATGAACGCACTTTATGTTTCCGAGATTTTCAGAAATGCAGGTATGAAAACCGAGATTCTTACACCTTTTGCCGTTGGTACCATGACCAGGATGTTTTCCAAAGATCTGGCTAATGAGTGCCTGGAAGCAGGTAAGGTTGTTTTCTTTGCAGGTGGTACCGGTCATCCCTATTTTTCAACTGATACAGGTGTTGTTCTGCGTGCCATTGAGATGGAAGCGGAACTGATTCTGCTGGCAAAGGCGGTGGATGGTGTATATGACAGCGATCCCAAGACCAATCCCAACGCAGTGAAGTATGATAAGGTTTCTATTGATGAAGTAATTGAAAAGAAACTGGCAGTTGTAGATCTGACCGCATCCATTATGTGTATGGAGCAGAAGATGCCCATGGCGGTATTCGGATTGAATGAAGAAAACAGTATTGCAAGGGCACTTGCAGGTGATATTACCGGTACTTATGTAACCGTATAGAATAAGAAATCCTGAGAGGAGTATAGATATTATGAACGAAGCGATTGAAGAAAAATTAATGGTTTTTGAAGAGAAGATGGAAAAAAGTCTGGAATCTCTGAAAAAGGAATACCTGACAATCCGTGCAGGACGTGCCAATCCTCATGTGCTGGATAAAATCCGTGTCGAATATTATGGTTCACCTACACCTTTACAGCAGGTAGCCAGCATTTCCACACCGGAAGCGCGGATTATTCAGATACAGCCCTGGGATAAATCTCTGATTCGTGCTATAGAGAAAGAAATCAATAAATCCGATATTGGTATTAATCCCAATAATGACGGATCGGTTATTCGTCTGATTTTCCCTGAATTGACTGAGGATCGTCGTAAAGAACTGACGAAAGATGTGAAGAAAAAGGGTGAGCAGGCTAAAGTTGCGGTTAGAAATATCAGACGTGATGCAATGGATGCTCTGAAGAAAGCCGGAAAGGCCGGCGATATTTCTGAAGATGAACAGAAAATCGCTGAAGAAGATGTTCAGAAGAACACAGATGCGTATATTGCGAAAATTGATAAAGAAATTGAGGTTAAAACCAAGGAGATTATGACTGTATAATTTCCGGTACTGACCTGACATGGTCTGATGATTTGCAGGAGAGGGATATATACATAGATGATATGTGGTCCCTCTCGTTTTCTGTATTGGGCAGATGCCGGGTATACAGAAAAGATGTGGGTATGCAGCAGATGATACGAAATAAGAGAAAAAGAAACAGGAGGTTTTGAATATGGACGAAACGATGAAGATTCCGAAGCATGTTGCCATTATTATGGATGGTAACGGGCGATGGGCCAAGGCTCACAATGTGCCCAGGCAGATGGGACATAAAGAAGGCTGTCAGACCCTGGAGCAGACAGTTGAGGATGCAGCACGTCTGGGAATTCAGTACCTGACGGTATATGCGTTTTCCACGGAAAACTGGAAACGTTCCGAGGAAGAGGTTGGAGCTTTGATGCAGCTTTTCCGGTTTTATGCCAAAAGACTGCTGGGAATTGCAAAAACGAATAATGTGCGGGTTCGCATGATCGGTGAGCGCAATCGTTTTGCTCCGGATCTGGTAAAGGCGATTAACCTGCTGGAATCTGAAACCGAACATAATACCGGTCTGACATTTGTGATTGCTGTCAATTACGGAAGCAGAGATGAGATGGTCCGTGCAGGGCGCAGGATGCTGGCTGACGCCATGGACAGAAAACTGGCGCCTGAAGATCTTACTGAGGAGATATTCTCCAGCTATCTGGATACAGCAGGTATGCCTGATCCGGATCTGTTGATCCGCACCAGCGGTGAAGAGCGTCTTTCCAATTTCCTTTTATGGCAGCTGGCATATACGGAATTTTATTTTACAGATATTTACTGGCCGGATTTCAATAAAGCGGAACTGGAGAAAGCTATTGCATATTACAATGGAAGAGACCGTCGTTTTGGCGGAAGAAACGAGGCGTAATTATTTTGGTAGAACAAAAAAAATCAAAAGAATCATTTTTTGAATCATCTTTTTTTATCAGAACACGCAGTGGTATTATACTGATTCTGGTGGCTCTTGCTCTGCTTCTGGCCGGAGGCAATGTATTACTGGCGGGTCTGGGTGTTATTTCTCTGATTGGCGTATTTGAGCTTTACCGGGTGATGCAGATACACAATAAGATACTGGGTTATATGGGATATCTGATGGCTGTAATTTATTATGTACTTCTTTATCTGTCTCCCGGGAACAGTAGTCAGCTGATTTTTCTTTTTATCCTTTCGATGATTCTGTTTCTGGCAGTTTATGTGCTTTGCTTTCCCACCTATCAGAGTGATCAGGTGATGACAGCGTTTTTTGGTCTGTTTTATGTGCCTGTGATGCTGTCATACATTTACCGGTGCCGGATTCTGGAAGGCGGAGTTTATCTGGTCTGGCTGGTATTTTTGTGTTCCTGGGGATGTGATACCTGTGCGTATCTGGCGGGAATCACCATGGGAAAGCATAAGATGGCTCCCATTCTCAGTCCTAAAAAGTCTGTGGAGGGTGGTATCGGAGGAGTACTTGGTGCTGTTTTGCTGGGTGCATTATTCGGATATGTATTCCGCACGCAGATGCCATTTGCCAATGCAGTATTTTCCTGTGCAGTTATCTGCGGAATCGGTTCTGTTATTTCCATGATTGGGGATCTGGCTGCATCTGCCATTAAACGTAATCATGATGTAAAAGATTACGGAACACTGATTCCCGGACATGGGGGTATCCTGGACCGGTTTGACAGTGTTATTTTTACCGCCCCTGTTATATACTATACTGTATTGTTTTTTATACATTGATTATTGGTCCGAAGGACATTCGAATCACGAGTGCCCTTTGGGTATACATTGATTATTGGTCCGAAGGACATTCGAATCACGAATATAGGAGGTTATTAATGAAGACAATTTCAATTCTGGGTTCAACCGGTTCCATTGGCACGCAGACTCTGGAAGTGGTTCGTTCAACCGGTGATTTTATTGTCAGTGCACTGACAGCTGGTTCCAATATAGAGCTGCTGGAAAAGCAGATGAGGGAATTTCATCCTGCTGTGGCGGCCGTGATGCAGGATGAAAAGGCAGAGGAGCTCAGGGAGCGCACCAGAGATCTGGGAATTCCGGTTTATTCCGGTATGGATGGACTTCTGGCTGCAGCCACAGAACCTTCTGCGGAGATGGTTGTGACAGCAGTGGTGGGGATGATCGGGATTCGCCCTACGCTGGAAGCAATCAAAGCCGGCAAGGATATTGCTCTTGCCAACAAGGAGACGCTGGTTACAGCAGGCCATCTGGTTATGCAGGCGGCCAGGGATAAAGGTATTCATATTTATCCCGTTGACAGCGAACACAGTGCTATTTTCCAGTCGCTGAAGCAGGAGGATCATTCAAAAATAAGCCGTATTCTGCTGACAGCTTCGGGGGGACCTTTCCGCGGCCGAACCATTAAGGAACTGGAGAATGTACAGGTGGAGGATGCTTTAAAACATCCCAACTGGCATATGGGCGCCAAGATTACCATTGATTCTTCGACCATGGTCAATAAAGCTCTGGAAGTGATTGAGGCCAAATGGCTGTTCGGTGTTAAAATGGATCAGGTTGAGGTGGTAGTACAGCCTCAGAGCGTAATTCATTCCATGGTGGAATTTGTGGATGGAGGAATTATGGCTCAGCTGGGAACTCCTGATATGAAGCTGCCGATTCAGTATGCGCTGTATGAGGGCAGAAGAAATTATCTTGCCGGTGACCGGCTGAATTTTTCCGCACTGAAACAGATTACTTTTGAAGCACCGGATATGGATACATTCCATGGCCTGAAGCTGGGATATGAAGCAGGGCGCCAGGGAGGCAGTGTTCCCACTGTATTCAATGCAGCCAATGAATTTGCAGTTGCCCGTTTCCTGGAAAGAAAGATTGGTTATCTTGATATAGTGCGCATGATTGAAGATGCTCTCTATGTGCATGAACGGATCGAACATCCGGATCTGGATGAAATTCTTGAGACAGAGGCACAAACCTATCGTTATCTTGAAAGCAGGTGGTGCTGCTTATGAGTATTATCGGAGTTTTGCTGTCACTCTTTGCGTTTGGTGTATTGATTATTTCTCATGAATTCGGTCATTTTCTTCTGGCAAAGCTGAACGGTATCTGCGTGGAGGAATTCTCTGTGGGTATGGGTCCGCGTCTGCTTTCCTGGCAGGGAAAAGAGACACGGTATTCTCTGAAAGCTGTGCCTTTCGGGGGCTCCTGTATGATGCTTGGAGAGGATGAAGAGTGCCAGGATGAGAGGGCTTTTGGAAGCAAAAATGTCTGGGCCAGGATTTCTGTTCTGGCAGCAGGCCCTGTTTTTAATTTTATTCTGGCATTCCTGCTGGCATTGATTGTTCTCGGCTCTGTGGGAATCGATCAGCCGGTTCTGACCGGTGTCATGGATGGATACCCGGCTCAGGAAGCAGGTATGCAGGCGGGAGACAGGATCGTAAAGCTGAATGATGAGAATATTCATGTTTATCGTGATGTGAGCCTGTATCTGGCTCTGCATCAGGGAGAAACACTGGATGTGGTCTATGAGCGTGACGGGCAAAAACTGGAAACGGTGATCGTACCTCAGTTCAGTGAAGAGAATCAGTCATATATGATGGGAATTGAAGTGGCTGGCGGACGGCAGAAGCTGGGAATCGCGGAAACTGTAAAATACAGCGTTTATGAAGTTGGATACTGGATTCGCTATACGTTTATTTCTCTGAAAATGATGGTAAGCGGACAGGTGGGAATCAGGGATGTTTCCGGTCCTGTGGGTATGGTATCATCCATGAGCAGCATGGTGCAACAGAGCAGTAAAAGCGGTGTATTTTATATTTTTATCAATCTGGCAAACTTCTGTATTCTTCTCAGTGCCAATCTGGGTGTTCTGAATCTGCTGCCTCTGCCTGCGCTGGATGGAGGACGTCTGCTGTTTTGTCTGATTGAGGTGGTGAGAGGAAAACCTGTAAAACAGGAATACGAGGCTATCGTTCATGGAATCGGACTGATCCTGCTGCTTGGACTCAGTGTGGTAATTTTGTTTAAGGATATCTGGCAGCTGCTGCTGTAGTGAATAGGAGGAAGTATTTTGTTAAGAAATCAGACACATGAAGTAAAAATCGGAGATCGGATCATTGGGGGAGACTACCCGGTTCTGATCCAGTCCATGACCAATACACGCACCGATGATGTGGAAGCAACTGTGGAACAGATCCTGAGGCTGGAGGATGCCGGATGTGAGATCATCCGGTGTACGGTGCCGGATGAGGCAGCAGCAAAGGCGCTGGATAAAATCCGTTCCCGTATTCACATCCCACTGGTTGCGGATATCCATTTTGATTACCGGATGGCAATTGCAGCCATTGAAAACGGAGCAGATAAAATCAGGATCAATCCCGGCAATATCGGCAGCAGAGAGCGGGTTCAGGCTGTGGTTGACAAGGCGAGAGAGTATAATATTCCTATCCGTGTGGGTGTAAACAGTGGTTCTTTGGAAAAAAACATTATTCAGAAATATGGCAGAGTAACTGCAGAAGGGCTGGTGGAAAGTGCCCTTGATAAGGTGAAAATGATTGAAGATATGGGATATGGAAATCTGGTCATCAGCATCAAATCTTCCAATGTTCCCATGTGTGCAGAAGCTCATGAACTGCTGGCGCCTAAAACAACGCATCCGCTTCATGTGGGGATTACGGAATCAGGTACTGTTACCTCAGGCAGTATTAAATCCTCCGTGGGTCTTGGTATCATTCTGTATGCGGGCATCGGCAATACGATTCGTGTTTCTCTAACGGGTGATCCTGTGGAAGAAATCAAGGCTGCAAAGATGATTCTGAGAGATCTTGGACTGCGGGAAGGCGGAGTGGAAGTTATTTCATGTCCTACCTGCGGCCGGACCAGGATTGATCTGATTTCACTGGCAAACCGGGTGGAAACCATGGTGGCCGGTATTGAGAAACCCTTAAAAGTGGCTGTTATGGGATGTGTGGTCAATGGACCAGGTGAAGCAAAGGAAGCGGATCTGGGGATTGCAGGAGGTATCGGAGAAGGGCTTCTGTTCCGGAAAGGTGAGATTATCCGGAAACTGCCGGAAGATGAACTTCTTATGGCATTAATGGAAGAGATTAAAAAATATCAGGTTGAAGAAAAATAACAGCGGGGCGATTATTTGGCTAAAACATTTACAGAGGTTTTACCCGGTTTTAAAGGATCCAGCGAGGTTTCGGGTGTTTTAAAATGGATACAGGTTCAGCGTGTATGCAGAAACCGTGCTCAGGATACGATTTTTATTTATCTGACAGCAGAGCGGCTGATTCCCAAACGGCTGATTTACAAGCTGGAGGCGGAAATTAAAAAACAGTATTTTTATACAGCGACCACATCCATAAAAATCCGGGAGGATTATCGGCTTTCAGAAGCTTATTCTGTGGAATATCTGATGGAACAGTACAGGGACAGTCTGCTGTTGGAATTGAAAAACTGCAGCAGGCTTCTGCATAATCTGTTTGATCATGCAGTCCTTGCTTACCCTGCCGAAGAGGAGCTGGTGGTTGAAGTGGAGGATTCCATGGTTGCCAGAGCCAAAGGACAGGAGCTGGAGAAGATTCTTCACAAGGTTCTCAATGAGCGGTTTCACCTGAATGTTCTGATTCAGATGGTCTATGCTGACCGCAAAGAGAAGAAAAAAGAGAAAACCGAGAGTTTTATCGAACTGGAAACCCGAAAAATTGTGGAGGAGAATGAACGGCGCAGACAGGAAAAAAAGGAACAGCGCAGGGCAGAAAAAATAGAACAGGGATCAGGGCAGGAGCAGTCAGGAAATCGAAAGAGAGTTTCAGCCGGAGCAGCAGATACAGGAGCCCGGTTGGAAAAAACTGCCGCCGGTCAGATCAGTTCATCTGAAAATCCGGGAAATACCGGTAAAGGAAATCCGGTAAAGGGAGGTTTCGGTAAAAAGGGATTTGATAGATCCGGCGGAAAACCTTATCTTAAAAAATCTCCGGATGTAATTTACGGACGCAATTTCGAAGAAGAAACGGTTCCTCTGACTGAGATTCAGAGTGAGATGGGTGAAGTGGCAGTCTATGGCGAGATTATGGATGTGGAATTCCGTGAACTGAGGACCGGAAGCACCATGTGTATTTTCCATATTTATGACGGAACTGACAGTATCGGTGTAAAAACCTTTTGCCGCGGTGATGTGGTGGAGGAATTAAAAGAAAACCTGAAACCGGGCATCGGTGTCACTGTCAAAGGAGTGGCGGCTCAGGATACTTTTGATCACGAGATCTGTATTTCTTCTGTCCGGGGCATAAAAAAGGCAGCATCTCTGGAAAAGATAAAACGCATGGATAAAAGTCCCCGCAAGCGGGTGGAACTTCATTGTCATACAAAATTCAGTGAACTGGATGCAGTATCGGATGTGGATGAGCTCATGAAGACGGTTTATGACTGGGAGATGCCGGCACTTGCTATTACCGATCACGGAAATGTCCAGGCTTTCACAGAAGCATTTCATCGTCTGAACAGTTCCAAACCGCTGAAGATGATCTATGGTATGGAAGGATATCTGGTTGATGATCTGGTTACCATTGTAGAAAATCCCGGCAGCCGCACATTGGATGATACGTTTGTTGTTTTTGACCTGGAGACCACCGGTCTGAATAATAATGTGCACAAGATTATTGAGATCGGTGCGGTAAAGGTTCAGAAGGGTGTGGTTATTGACCGGTATTCCGTTTTTGTAAATCCTCAGGAACCCATCAGCTACGAGATAGAGAATCTGACCGGGATCAATGATTCCATGGTTAAAGATGCAGGTACTATTGATGAAGTACTGCCGGAATTTCTGAAGTTCTGTGAAGGTGCGGCTCTGGTGGGACACAATGCATCTTTTGATGTGAATTTTATCCTGAAAGCGGCTAAAAATCTGGGGATTCCTTTTGATAATCCCTGCTGGCTGTGTACCATGCGCATGGCGCGTTATTTTTTTCCGGGCAGTAAAAAGGCTACTCTGGATCATGTGGCAAAAGAACTGGGAATCAATCTGAAAAATCATCACAGAGCGGTGGATGATGCGGAGTGTACCGCCGGGATTTTCATTGAGTTCTGTAAAAAATTCAGGGAACGGGGGGTACATACTCTGGGAGAGGTGAATACCATCTCAGCGCCTACTGTGGAAATGATTCAGAAAAATCCTAAGTATTACCATATTATTCTGCTGGCGAAGAATGACCTGGGGCGTGTGAATCTGTATCGGCTGGTTTCAGAGTCCCATCTGACGTATTTCAATAGAAAACCCCGTATACCAAAGTCTTTGCTGATTGAAAACCGTGAAGGTCTTATCATCGGTTCTGCCTGTGAGGCCGGTGATCTCTTTCAGGCTATTCTGCAGGGGGCGGATGACATGAGAATTGCAGAATTGTGTAATTTTTATGATTATCTGGAGATTCAGCCGATTGGAAATAACCGTTTTATGCTGGAGAAATCCGGCCTTGGTGTTAATTCGGATGAGGATCTGATGAATCTGAACCGCCGGATTTATGAATTGGGAAAAATCTTTCATAAACCTGTGGTGGCCACCTGCGATGCTCATTTCATGAAACCTGAGGATGCCATATACCGCAGTATCATTCAGGCAGGGCAGGGGTACAAAGATTCGGACAATCAGCCGCCGCTGTATTTCAGAACTACGGAGGAGATGCTGGAAGAATTTCAGTATCTGGGAGAAAAGGAAGCAGAGGAAGTGGTAATTACCAATACCAATCTGATTGCAGATATGTGTGAGCCGATCCAACCGGTGCGTCCCGATAAGTGTCCTCCTGTTATTGAAAACTCAGATCAGGATCTTCGAAATATCTGTTATGACACGGCGCATAAAATTTATGGCGAAAATCTGCCGCAGATTGTTGTGGACCGTCTGGAACGGGAGCTTCACTCCATTATCAGCAATGGATTTGCGGTTATGTATATTATCGCTCAGAAGCTGGTGCATAAATCCAACAGTGACGGCTATCTGGTAGGTTCCCGTGGATCAGTTGGGTCTTCCTTTGTGGCAACCATGGCTGGAATTACCGAAGTAAATCCGTTGAGTCCTCATTACTATTGTTCCAGCTGCCATTATTATGACTTTGATTCGGATGAGGTAAAGGCATTCAGCGGTATGGCAGGATGCGATATGCCTGATAAAGTATGTCCCGTATGCGGAGAAAAGCTGAAAAAAGAGGGATTTGACATTCCTTTTGAAACTTTCCTGGGATTCAAGGGTGATAAGGAGCCGGATATCGATCTGAACTTTTCAGGAGAATATCAGAGCCACGCTCATGATTATACGGAGGTTATTTTCGGAAAAGGCCATACTTTCCGCGCAGGAACCATCGGTACACTGGCAGAAAAGACTGCTTTCGGTTATGTGATCAAATATTATGAGGAGAGGGGCATTAAAAAGCGCCGCTGTGAGATGGAGAGAATCTCAAAAGGGTGTGTTGGTGTCAAGCGGGGGACGGGACAGCACCCCGGAGGTATTATCGTTATGCCGCACGGTGAAGAGATTTATTCCTTTACACCTGTGCAGCATCCGGCCAATGATATGACAACAAAAACCATAACTACTCATTTTGATTATCATTCCATTGATCATAATCTTCTGAAGCTGGATATTCTGGGCCACGATGATCCCACCATGATCCGTATGCTGGAGGATCTCATTCATATTGACGCACGCAGTATACCCCTGGATTCCAAAGAGGTTATGAGTCTCTTCAGGAGTACGGATGCCCTGGGAATCACACCGGATGATATTGACGGCTGTCAGCTGGGGACTCTGGGAATTCCGGAGTTCGGTACGGATTTTGCCATGCAGATGCTTATAGATACTCAGCCAAAGTATTTTTCTGATCTGGTTCGGATCGCCGGTCTTGCTCATGGTACGGATGTATGGCTGGGCAATGCTCAGGATCTGATCAAGGAAGGAACCGCTACTATTCAGACAGCTATCTGTACCCGTGATGATATTATGATATATCTGATCGGTAAAGGAATGGAGTCTGAAAAGGCATTCAAGCTCATGGAAAAGGTTCGTAAAGGTAAAGGACTGACACCGGATGAACAGGAAGCCATGAGAGCCTGTAATGTGCCTGAGTGGTACATTCAGTCCTGTCTGAAGATCAAATACATGTTTCCGAAAGCACATGCTGCTGCATATGTTATGATGGCCTGGAGAATTGCTTATTGCAAGATATTTTACCCAAGAGAATACTATACGGCGTTTTTTTCCATCCGTGCAGACAGCTTTAATTATGAGCTGATGTGTCTGGGACGTCAGAATCTGGACCGTCATCTGAATGAGCTTCGAAACAGTACGGAAAAGCTGTCAGCCAAGGATCAGGGCACGATCCGTGATATGAGAATTGTTCAGGAAATGTATGCCAGGGGATTTGAGTTTATGCCCATTGATCTTTACAAAGCCAAAGCCACCCGTTTTCAGGTAATTGATGGTAAAATCATGCCTTCTTTTCTGAGCATTGACGGTCTGGGTGAGAAAGTGGCCATTGCTATTGAGGAAGCCGCCAGACAGGGGCCGTTTCTGTCTCTGGAGGATTTTTCTGCCAGAACAAAGGCTACGTCCACTAATGTGGCAGTAATGAAACGGCTGGGAATTTTCGGTGGCCTGCCGGATACCAATCAGCTGGATTTCATGAGCATGCTGGAGGAATGGGACAGTAATAACGATTAGCGAAAGATACTGGATTGATACAAAAAACGAGACTCCCTGTTCGGATATTATATCAGCAGGTGGTCTCGTTTTTGTGTATCTGATTTTATATGCGGCCAGTTAACAAGTTGACGTTGCGGCTGCAGAGGGATATTTATTCTGCCTGAACTTCATAGGTATTATTTCCTGCAGTCAGTATATAGGTTTCTCCTTTTTTCAGTTCGGGACAGCTGATTACCACTGCTTCGTAAGGAAGGGCAGGAGAAACATTGATTATGGAATTGCCTTTTTTGTCTGACAGGGTGAGCCCGGTTTCGTCAGACTGGCTGCTGATGCCGGCTGTGATTATACTTTGCTGAAAGTCACTGAAAGACTGGAACATATGGGACGATCCTGTTCCAATGAAAGTCCCTCCTGTAATTGTACCGCTTGTTTCATAATCCAGGATGGATGTATCTCCGATGGTCGGTCCGCATATAATAGTTTCTCCGCCGGATATGATTAATGAGCCGTTTGAATCCAGACCGTCTCCAGATGCGGTGATATTCAGGCAGCCACCGGAAATGATGATATTTCCGGCGGCAGAAGAACTGCTTTCGGGGGAACCATTTGCAAAAGATCCGCCTCCGAACCGGTCATTTTTGCGGGGACCGCCAAAACCACTCTGATCATTGCCGCTTGCTGCATTGAGGCCGTCATCCTCTGCGGTCAGGTTGATTGTTCCGCCGGATATATTGACATTCAGCCCTTCAAGTAATAAATCAGGCATAAATGGAATCCTCCTTTCGTCCGGGAAAAATCATGGTCTGGTAAGCAGTTCCATATTTGGAAAAGGATGTTTTTACAAGATGTTCTTCTGTAAGCGCATGGGTCATCCAGAGCGGAATTCCGCCAGGACATTTAATTTCCATGAGAACCATATGGCTGCCAAGAAGAGGAGTACCCCCGATATCTGCTTCAAGAGACAGATTCTCCTGTCTGCAGAGAATATTTTCATCAAAAGTTACCCGGAAGTCATTGCCTTCAAAAGAATGGAAAGCCTCTCTTTCATAGGAAAGAAAAACAACGGGATGAAGAGTTTTATAATATTCAATAAAGTAAGAAATTTCATTTGAAATCTGGCTGGATTTCGGACAGGTCTGCTTTTGACAGATCCAGTTCATGGCTTCCTGCTCAGGCAGGGAAATACGTCTTTTGTAGACCACAGAGTTGTATTTTTTTTTCAGTTCCACAAAAACAGGACTTTGTGGGGTGGCCCTGCTGTAACTGCGGATGCGTAGCTTTTCCTTATACACCGGTTTTTCAATGGAACGGCGAATCAGCCGGTAATTATCTGTGTCGAAATAAATATTACGGATTGTCGTACGTCCGTATTCATCCGGCTCCATATGAGAAGTCACAGCTGCCAGAATACTGTTTTTTTGCTTATATGTAAGCAGATATTTTAATTCATAGCGTTTAAATACGGTTTGATATGCCATGAAAACAGACCTCCTTGTAGTTGATTCGAAGAAAAGTATATCAGCCCAAACATAAATAAACTTAAAAATACGAGGTTTTTTACAAAAGTAATTTCTTTTAATTTCATTTAATGTTTGTATGCTATGATATAATGGATTTGATTAATATTCACTGAAGCAGTGATTATGGCAAAGCAGGAAAATAGAAAGCAGGTGCAAAATGAAATTATTGCTGGCTGAGGATGAACGTTCCCTCTCACGGGCAATTGTCAGGATTCTCGAAAAAAGCAATTATACGGCAAAATCGGAAATTGATGATAAGGTTCTGGGACTGGACAGCGGGGCAAATGATTATGTAACAAAACCGTTTGACACCAGAGAACTTCTGGCAAGGATCCGGGTACTTACAAGAAGCAGAAATGAAGTAGATTCCAGAATGATTTTCGGTAATGTTTCACTGAACCGGGCCACTTTTGAACTTTCATCTAAAACAGAAAGCTTTCGCCTGACCAACAAAGAATTTCAGATGATGGAAATTCTTATGGCGAATGGAGGCAGTCTGGTGTCAACAGAGCGTCTGATGGAAAAAATCTGGGGATATGATTCTGATGCAGAGATTAATGTGGTGTGGGTCTATATTTCCTATCTCCGGAAAAAGCTGTCCGCACTGCAGGCAGATATTCAGATTAAAGCTGTCTGAAATGCAGGGTATTGTCTGGAGAAGAAACAATGATCAAAAAATTACAGATTAAATTTATTCTGATATCCATGTCGGCTACGCTGGCAGTTCTGGTTGTGATCATAACCGGCATTAATCTCTTGAATTATTATGGAATGACAGGTGAAACAGATGAGATTCTGGAAGTGCTGATTGAAAATAAAGGTACTTTTTCGCCTGAAAGCGGCAGAAAAGGCAATGGATTACGTCCCGGTATGTCTCCGGAAACTCCCTTTGAATCCAGATATTTTTCCGTATTGCTGGACGAAACCACTAATAATGTTATTCAGGTGGAAACCGGACATATTATATCGATTGATACAAAAAAAGCCATTGAATACGCGCAGACAATTGCAGAAAACCGGAATAAGAAGGGTTTTATTAATAATTTCCGTTATGCAACTGGTACAGAAGGAAGCATGATCTGTATTATTTTCCTGGATTGCAAAAGAAGCCTGGATTCTTTCCGTAAATTTCTGATTGTCAGTGTGGGTATATCTTTGCTGGGATATGTACTTGTTCTTGTCATGGTGATCTTTTTTTCAAATAGAATTGTCCGCCCCATATCTGAAAGCTATGAGAAACAGAAGCGTTTTATCACTGATGCGGGGCATGAGATCAGGACTCCTCTGACCATTATTGGTGCCGATGCCGATGTGCTGGAAATGGAATTCGGGGAAAATGAGTGGCTGGATGATATCCATAAGCAGGCAAAGCGGCTGACTTCACTGACCAATGATCTGGTTTATCTGGCCAGGATGGAGGAAGCGGCAGATTCTGCCCCCATGATCGAGTTTCCATTTTCAGATGTGGTAAGTGAGTCTGCAGTTTCTTTTCAGGCATTGGCGCAGACGCAGGAGAAGTCTTTTAAGTGCCGTATTCAGCCTATGCTGTCACTGAAGGGAAATGAAAAAGCGATCCATCAGCTGATCAGTATTCTTCTGGACAATGCATTAAAATATTCTCCGGAGAAAGGAAGTGTGCTGCTTACACTGGAAAAAAAGAACAAAATGCTTCATCTTTCTGTATGGAATACGACAGATCAGGTGATAACCAAAGAAGAACTACCGCTTCTTTTTGACCGGTTTTATCGGGTAGATGCCTCAAGAAATTCACAAAGCGGTGGATATGGAATCGGTTTGTCTGTAGCGAAAGCAATTGTAACAGCTCATGGAGGGAAGATTAAGGCAGAAACAGAGGATGGAACTTCACTGGAAATCCGGATTACATTTCCTGTATGAAAGCATATTACGGTGAAATAAGCTTTGCATCAAATAGAAGTGAAAAAAACATTTGACATTGTAATCATTAAAAAAATCTAAACTGTGTTGACAAAATAAATACCGGTGTTATAATCATTTCACATAAAAAGTTTAATTTCAAACAATATTTAGGAGGATCATCTATGAAATATGCAGTGATTTATCAATCCAAAAGCGGAAATACTGAGATGCTGGCAAAGCAGATTTACAGGACACTGGGTTCAGAAGACAAAGAAATTATTGATCTTGATTCCACATCGGAAATTCCGGAAGCGGATGTTTATTTTGTGGGATTCGGTATTCATGATTATTCCTGCAGCATGAATGTTCTGGATACTTTTGAGAAAATTACAGGGGGACAGATTGCTTTGTTTGCAACCTGTGGATATATGCCAACAGATAAATACAAAGCAAATCTGGAAAAGAATCTGGATGTATGGCTGCCGGATGAAGCCGAATATCTGGGCATGTTTCTGTGTCAGGGTAATGTGCAGGCAGACCGCAGGGAAATCATGCTGGAAAAGATGCCGGGTAAGGAAAAAGAGTTGAATCGCATGTTTGAAGTCGGCAGTACACATCCGAATCAGGATGATCTGATGGCGGCAGCAGATTTTACAGCCAGAATACTTGCAGGAACAGAATATCGGTAAAACCATAGAAAATGGTGGAAAATGACCTGAGCACCTGTGGTCAAAGTGTTCAGATATTCTTTATCGATTTTGTACTCTATGACGGTATCCGGATTTTGTCTCTGTACAAAAGCTGTTACATTAACTTTGAATACATAAAAAAGCTGTGCATCAGCTGTTTCGAATCAGGCTGATGCACAGCTTTTTATTTTTAATCGGTCATACAGTTTGTAAAAACAGCGTATTATGAACGTGCTGCAATTTCTGCCGTATACTGATTGACTTTTTCTCTGGTCAGTTTGAAGCCGAACGTCAGAGCGATAACAGCAATAATCAGAGCGATGGCAGGGATTACCATGAAACCAAGGCTGATAGCTCTCTGTAATTCTACAGATGCGTCAGCGGGGTTGATATCAGGGTTGAATGCACCCAGTGACAGACAGGCTGAAATGATGATACCACGGGTCATAATGGACACTTTCAGAGGAACATTCTGCAGACCACTGATCCAGCCGGTGGCATTTTTACCGGTTTTCCATTCACTGTATACAATGGTATCGCCGTATAATGCGGGTGTACATGCATAAGTGATGCCGTATCCGAACATGGCAACGCTCATCAGTACGATAACGAGAGTAACATTCTGATAGAACAGGAAAGATACGATCAGCAGAATTGCCTGAAGAGCCATAACGCCGATTGTAGTTGTTCTGGTTGAGAATTTGTTGCTGAGAGTTTTACTCAGATAAGCACCGATTACACAGAAAATATTGGTAACCAGAATGTAAGTAGATAACATTCCGTCATTTACTGCCACGTATTTGAAATAATATGCAGCAAAGCCCATAAGTACAAAGTTGAACATGAATTTTGCAAGATCGGCAATAAGCAGGGCAATCAGAGGAGGATTCTGCAGCAGGGCACGAACCAGGTCCATACCGCTGGTTTTGTCTTTGGATGCTGCAGCTTTTTTCTGAGAAGCAGATTCTGCACTTTCCACTTCTTCGTATCCATCGAACATTCTGAAATGAGCATAGTATAAAACTGCCATAACGCAGCCGAGTACAAATGCAGCAGCGCCGTACTGGTTTACTTCACCGATGATGCCTGCAAAAATACTTGCCAGAACCGGTCCGATGTAGGAGAAGATAACCTTTGACAGATTAGCCCATGCAGCTCTGGTGGAAGCCAGCTGGGAACGGTCTTCGGGAGTCTTGCCGGCTACTGAAATCATGGAAACGTTGGCAACATAAGCAAAGTTCCATGCCACATGACTGGATACAGCAGCGAAAATGATTACTGCTGCTGATACAATACCGTCACCGATCTTGATGAACTGGAACGCATACAGGAAAGGTACCAGCCAGGGGATTGCGACCAGCCAGGAACGGTAGCGTCCCCATTTCATGGGTTTGGTACTGTTGATGATTGCACCATACATCCATGACAGAACAGCATCGATGGTGCTGGCCAGCGTTGTAATAAAGGTAACCATGGGCAGACTGAATTTTGCCAGGTTGGTCAGGAAAATGTTGAAATAATAACTTTCGATATTGGACATCAGGGTAAAACCACAGTCACCAACACCGTAAAACATTTTCAGAGCTTTGCTCAGCTCTTTTTTCTGAGGTTTGTTTTGTGTTTCGTTCATTAAAGTCCACTTCCTTTTCTTAAGTCTGAATCCAAAATATCATGTCGATTTTTGAATGTCAACAGATGAAGAAAAACAGATTTAATTTCGAACAGGTTGCTGAAAAAGAGAAATAAAAGAGGAAATGAATTGAACAGAATGTTCGAGGATACAATTTTTTCTATTGCCAAAAAATAACAGAAATCATATAATAGATACGGCTGCATAAATGTTTCTGAGATATTCAGAAGGAGGATGCTGGTTGAGTGAGCGTAAAAAAGATATTGGTGTACATTCCCGACGAGTAAAGAGAAAAAAAGAATGGCGTGAAGATTCAGAAGACATTTTGCCGGATTGGGAAGAAGCAAAGAAGATATATAACGGGATAAGGATACCCGAAGAACTGGACAGCAGGATACGAAATGAGATAATAAAACGGAAAAAATAATTTCGGGCAGGTAAAGGCAGGAATGGAAAGAGATATCTGACCATTAGTCCTGCCTTTTCTCTGTTTGATCCGGGAGTTTCCTGTATACAGACTGCAAAAACAGTGATTATGAAATTCTTTTACTGCCAGCCTTTACAGACGTCAATCCATGCCATGAAGCCGGAATACTTTTCCATTTCTTCAATTGTCAGTTCAATGGCACTGTTGCTGCTCCCGCAGGCAGGGAACACAGTCCTGAATCTTTTCAGGCTTGCATCGAGGTAGATGTTTACTCCGTCATTGACTGCAAACGGACATACACCTCCGACAGCGTGTCCAATTAGATTTTCCACTTCTTCACTGGTAAGCATTTTTGCTTTTGTCCCAAACTGTGCTTTATATTTCGGATTGTCTATTTTGGCATCACCGGCAGCCACAATCAGAACAGGTTCTTTTCTGACCATAAAAGAAAGAGTTTTTGCAATTCTGCAGGGCTCACAGTGCAATGCTTCGGCGGCCAGTTCTACTGTTGCGCTGGATACATTAAATTCCTGCACCCGGTCTTCCATGCCGTATTTTCTGAAGTATTCTTTAACTTTTTCAATTGCCATATTGTATCGTTTCTCCCTTCCGTTTCTTTTGTTGGGCAGGGAATATTATAACATATAAACCACAGATGGGTTACAGATTTTTTCAGTATATCCGGAATATTATTTAACTCAACAGTAAAAAGTTTGCATGCTTAAGAAGCCTGTGAATCCCAGTAGATTCCAGACTGTTCCTGCTTTTCTTGAATTAATTGTGTTATGCATAATTCGGGGCTTTTTGCCATAAGTCGAAAAATATGATGCCTCAA
>JAXDZY010000098.1:0-63791 GCA_034086685.1 Lachnospiraceae bacterium | reverse complement strand
TTAAATCGTTGATTGCTACTACTTCATATCCTTCAGCACCAAACATCTGTCTGAAAGCAAGACGACCGATACGGCCAAAACCATTAATTGCAACTTTTACTGCCATTTTTTATTCCTCCTAGAATAATCTGTAAACTCTTTTTGTTTACGTTTCTTCTGTCCGAGTTCACAACTCAGACACTATGGATATTGTACAAAATCAAGGACAATTATGCAAGTCGAAAATATTACAGAATTTCGCATCATTTTTATCAAAATATCTAAATGATTCCAGGCTGATGTGAGCAATTAGTATTTCTTATTGAAATTTTTCCACAAAAATCCGCGATTAATTATCTAATTTGTCTGATTGTCTTTTTTATGACAAGGTTTGAATCCCTGTATCCGGATGACGCTGCACAGAGACCTCATATGGACATGTTTTTTATTTTGTACGGATTGCGCTGTACTTTTTCTGCCTTTTCGATTATGATGTTTACTGTAAATCCACCCGGAATTTTTTGTCCGGAACAACGGATTAATATGAAATACAGACAGGAGGTATTCATGTATACAGACAGTCATATACATACATCTTTTTCAAGTGATTCCCGTACATCTGCCCGCATGCAGATTGAACGGGCCATGGAACTTGGCATGGAAGCCGTCTATATAACGGATCATCAGGATTTCGATTTTCCGGAGGATGTTTACGGGATGTCCTTCCGGTTTGATACAGAATCCTATATGAAGACACTGGCTCAGCTGAAAGAAGAGTATCAGGACCGTATCGATGTACGTCCGGGAGTAGAACTGGGACTCATGACCCACCTGAAAGACCGGCTTGAAGCTTATGTTTCTGCATGGCCTTTTGATTATGTAATCGGTTCTGTTCATCTTGTCCGACGTATCGACCCTTACTATCCCGAGTTTTATGAAGGACGATCCAGCCAGGAAGCTTATATGGAATATTTTGAGACCACTCTTGATAATGTCCGCCTTCACAATTGTTTTGATGCGCTGGGACATCTGGATTACGTTGTCCGTTACGGTCCCGATGCTCCTTCCGGCTATCCTTCCTGCATATACAACGAGATTATCGACGAGATTCTGCGCCAGCTGATCCTGAAAGGAATCGCTCTGGAATGCAATACCGCCGGCCTGAAGTACGGCCTGGGATTTCCCAATCCCCACAGAGATGTCATCAGCCGTTATATGGAACTGGGCGGTGAAATGATAACCATCGGTTCTGATGGCCATCAGCCTGCACATGCAGGATATGCCTTCACAGAAATCGGGGATTATCTGAAGTCCTGCGGTGTAAAATATCAGACTGTATTCCGCAGACGGAAACCGGAATTTATCCCACTTTAAAATACTGCACATTTTTAATAATACGAGGTATCAATATTTATGAGTACTGCTACTGCTATCCTGAAAAAGGGGGAAGGCCGGACAATTAAATCCGGCGGTTTATGGATCTTCGACAATGAAATTGATCGTGTGGAAGGGTCCTTCGAAAACGGTGAAATCATTGCCGTGAATGATTTTGATGGTTATTTCATGGGATGGGGATATATTAATACCCATTCCAAAATCCGCATCCGTCTTCTTTCGAGAAAAAAAGAAGATCTTATAACTGATGAATTCCTGGAAAAACGTGTCCGGGCATGTTATGAATACCGCAAGTCCGTCATCGACACCGGAAGCTGCAGACTGATTTTCGGCGAAGCGGATTTCCTGCCGGGTATTGTAATTGACAAATTCTCCGATATTCTGGTGGTTGAATCCCTGACTCTGGGAATCGATCTGCTGAAAGAAAAAATTGTTGCACTTCTGAAAAAGGTTCTTGCCGAAGACGGTATTATCATCCGTGGAGTATACGAACGCAGCGATGCCAAAGTGCGGGAGCAGGAAGGCATGCAGCGCTATAAAGGTTTCATTGGTGATCCCTTCGATACACAGGTCATCATCGAGGAAAACGGAGTGAAATATTATGTAGACGTAAAAGATGGTCAGAAGACAGGCTTTTTCCTGGATCAGAAAATCAATCGACGTGCAGTTGCCAGACTCTGCAGGGACAGGAAGGTGCTGGACTGCTTCACTCACACCGGTTCCTTTGCGTTAAATGCCGGTGTCGGAGGTGCTTCCTGCGTTCTGGGCGTTGACGCCTCCGAACAGGGAATCCGACAGGCCAGACGCAATGCCGCATTGAACAATCTGTCAGACAAAGTCCAGTTTACCTGCGCCGATGTATTTGAGCTGCTTCCCCAGCTGGAAAAGCAGGGAGAACAATACGATGTGGTCATCCTTGATCCCCCTGCTTTTACAAAATCCAGAAATTCCATTAAAAATGCCGTAAAAGGCTACCGCGAAATCAATCTGAGAGGAATGAAGCTGGTAAAAAACGGAGGGTATCTCGCCACCTGCTCCTGCTCCCATTTTATGGATCCCCAGCTATTTGCCAGGACAATCCGTGAAGCTGCTGCCGGTGCCCATAAATACCTGCGTCAGGTGGAATTTCACACTCAGGCGCCGGACCATCCCATCCTCTGGACATCCGATGAATCCTACTATCTGAAATTCTATATCTTTCAGGTGGTGGATCGCTGATCAGTCTTTTTCCGGTTTGCGGGCTGTCTTTTCTGTTAAAACCAGAAGGCAGTCCAGAACCTGATCCAGTTTCTCATAAGGCGCCTGGTTCAGTATCCCCAGTATTTTCATGAGATTTTCATCCATCTCCATACTGCTGTTTTTCTGAATGGCCTGTCCGGCAATCTCCTCAAGAACCCCCGCCAGTTCGTCAAACAGCATCAGTGTTTCAAATGTTTCCGGATGATTCATATCGCAGTTTTCCGGCAATCCAAATGTATGATCTTCCCTTTCGACCAGATAAAACTGCAGCTTTTGTCTGTGGGACAAAATCAGCTCCATCAGGCCCATGCGGCGGTTCAGTTCTTCATTATCTGTGCCGCATTCCCCAAGAAGCTTTCTGATTGTGTCTTTTTTTTCATAGAAAAACTGCCATGAACCAATATCTTCCGGCCTGAATCCATTCATTCCGAGAATTGTTTCCGTCAGCAGCTGTTTTTCCTGTCCCATGCCGATCTCCTGTCCTTTCATTTTATTTTATAAAGTACCTTTTGTGGAAAGTACATCCGTAATACGCTCATCATACATGACAGCCATATCAAGTGCCTTGGAAAATGCCTTAAACATGGCCTCCATAATATGGTGATTGTTCGTTCCATACATTACTTTCATATGAAGATTCATGGCCCCTGCATAGGAAACAGCATAGAAAAACTCTCTGGCCATTTCCGTATCCATATCACCACAGCGGTCGCAGGTAAATGCTGCATCCCAGCAGAAATAAGGACGGCCGGACAGATCAATGGCACACATAACCAGTGTCTCATCCATGGGGAGCAGAGAATATCCGTATCTTTTGATTCCCTTTTTATCCCCTGCGGCTTCTCTGATTGCTGTGCCCAGAACAATCCCCGTATCCTCAATCGTATGATGAGAATCCACATTCAGATCTCCATTAACCTCCAGGTCAAGATCAAAAAGACCATGTCTGGTAAATCCATCCAGCATATGATCAAAAAAACCGATTCCTGTCCGGAGAGAGGCTTTCCCCTGCCCATCCAGATTCAAAAATAATTTAATCTGCGTTTCTTTTGTATTTCTCTCTACTGTACTGATTCGATTCATAAAAACAGGCACCGGTATCTGAATACGTGCCTTCCTCCCTTCTTACAATTCAAGCATTCAATTGCTGCGCGGCAGGAAAATTCCTGTTATAAAACAAAAGGCTGTCACAAGGACAGCCTGCTGCAGCGGAGACGGAGGGATTCGAACCCTCGTGCCCGGAACGGACAAAACGATTTCGAGTCGTTCTCGTTATGACCACTTCGATACGTCTCCTCATCACACCGGATAGAATTATAACATCTCCCGGTCAGCGTGTCAATCAGAAAAGAAACAGAAAATCTGAAATACCGGCAGGCATTTATCACAAAGTGATGTAACCGCCTCCTGCAATGGCATTTTCTTTATATAATACAATCGATTGCCCGGGAGTTGCTGCCCTCACCGGCTGTTCAAACTGCGCCTCATAAAGATTCTCTTTCAGTCTGATCACATGGCACCAGTTTCCTTTGTGCCCGTACCGGATTCTTCCCCATAATCTGCCTTCTGCTGTAAAATCCGTACTTCCCATAAAAGCTGCATCCCGAAAAAGTACTTTATCCGTAAATACATCTTCGCCGGAACCGATTACGACTTCATTCGTCTCCGGTCTGATCCGGGTTACAAATACCGGATGCCCCATAGCCAGATTCAGGCCTTTTCTCTGTCCGACAGTATAATGAATAATTCCTTTGTGTTTTCCCAGAATCTGTCCGTCTTCAGTGACAAAATTACCCTCCTGCGAAAAAGCTTTTCCTGTGCGCCTCTCGATAAATCCCGCATAATCATCATCCGGAATAAAACAGATTTCCTGGCTGTCCGGTTTATCTGCCACAGGAATCCCTGCTTTCTCAGCGATGTCCCGTATTTCATTCTTTTCATAGTTCCCCAGGGGCATGATTGTATCCGCCAGTTGTTCCTGTGACAGGCGATAAAGCACATAGGACTGATCCTTTGTTACAGAAACCGCTTTTTCCACTGCATAACGTCCTGACGGCTGCCTGCCAATTCTGGCATAATGTCCGGTTGCCAGCCTGACAGCTCCCATATCGCGGCAGCTTTCCAGCAGCCCCAGCCACTTAACCGTATGATTGCACATAACACAGGGATTGGGCGTTAGACCTTTCTCATAAGAATCTATAAAATAGCGCACAACTGAAGTCTCAAATATCTCTGACAAATCCTTTGTCACAAAAGGAATTCCCAGATAATCCGCCACTTTTCGTGCATCCTCTGCAGACCGATCCGAAGCAGGGTGGTCAAACATATGTACAGTTACTCCGGTCACATCATAGCCCTGTTCTTTCAGCAAATATGCCGTAACCGAAGAATCCACTCCTCCGGACAGTCCAACAATTACCTTTCCTTTCAATATCACAACACCTCCAATTGCTTCATTGTACAGGAATATCATAAAAATAGCAAGAATATCCAATCACATTTTCCCATAAGATATTCTGTAAAACTCCACCGGAGCCGTCTATGTTTCAAAAACTTTCTCCTGTAATTGCAGGCACAATATATTTAAGTGCAGCCGGCATCATCACCAGATTTCTGGGTTTTTTTTACCGCATCTGGCTGGGGAATCTGGTCGGAGCCGAAGAACTGGGACTATATCAGCTGGTATTTCCGGTTTTTTCCATTTGCATGGCCATCTGCGGAGGTCCTTTTCAGACAGCAGTTTCCAAATTTACTGCAGAATATCAGGAGCATGAACCGGCCAAAGCAAAATGCTGCCTGCGGACTTCCCTGATGTTATCTGCCGCCTTATCCATTTTATGTGCTTTATTTATCCTGCTTTTTCGAAAACAGATTGCTGTTTATTTCCTGTTAAATGACCGCTGCTGCCGTCTTCTGCCATATATTGCTTTCGCGATTCCTTTAAGCGCCATACATAATTGTATTACCGGCTGGTATTACGGGCAGAAAAAAACTGCGGTTCCCGCCTGGGCCAACCTGATGGAGCAGGGAATCCGGATTTTTCTTGTTTTCGTTCTGCTAAAAACCAATCTGGAATTCACGGTGGTTCAGGTTGTATGGGCATTACTTGCAGGAGAACTGACTTCTGCTCTTTTCACTGCAGCATCCTACCGCATCGACAGCAGAAAAAAGCAGAACGGAATCCATAATCTGCATATTACAGAGGAACTGAGAAAAAATAGTTTTCATGAAATCACCTGCCTTACCTGGCCGCTTACCGCCAACCGCCTGATTATGAATCTGCTCCAGAGCGTGGAGTCCATCATGATTCCCAGCAGATTGATTCTTTTCGGAGTAACAGAAAGCACCGCACTTTCCATGTACGGTACACTGACCGGTATGTCCATGAGCTTTATCATGTTTCCTACTGCTTTTACTGCTTCCTTTTCATTGATGCTGCTTCCTGATATCGCAAAGGCTTCCGCCGAACACAGGAATTCCTATGTCAGAAAAGCTTCCAGACTTTCACTGAGTGTTACCTTTCTGATCGGATGTCTATTCACTGCAATATTTTTTATTTTCGGAGAACAGATCGGCAGCATGTGCTTTCCGGGCACTTTGGCAGGAACTTATATACGGATACTGTCATGGCTCTGTCCTTTTATCTACCTGAATAATATTCTCACCTGCATTCTCCATGGTATGGGAATGACTTCTGTCACATTCCGAAATCAGCTGATCGGTCTGTTTTTACGCCTCTGCGTCACAGTTTTTCTGATTCCTTTTTGGGGAATGAATTGCTATCTTACAGCACTTCTGGCCAGCCAGATCCTTATGTGCACTCTGAATCTGCTTTCACTTGGAAGTCAAAATCAAGCGGATAATCAAAAACCTTTTAAACAGCCATTTTAGACTGAAATCAACATAAAGAAAGACTGCAGTCTATTCGATCATCTGCATCTAATCGAATAAACTACAGTCTTCAAAGGAGATTTAAGAAATACAAAGGAGGATTTCCTGCAGATGTCAAACATCTGATTCAGGAAAACATAAGATCCGGCAGTATTATCACGCACCATCCTGCCGTCCTTACACGCATATTATATAATTAACACATTTCAATGTCAATATTCAATACTATTTTCAGAGCTTTGCATAATTTTCAGACATTTCACGCATCCATTCCACAAATTTCACCAAATAGTTGTTTGATGTTTTTATGCATTCTGGTCCATTTATGTGTAAATTTAACTCATTTTTAGAATATTGTGTATAATGCAGACAGGCCTGCTACCGCAGACGGGTTCCTTCATAACGGTTTCTCGTCTTCAGAAATCTCTCCAGAGCATAATATTTTTCCTCCGCAGAACCGCCTCCCAGCTCATAATCCATGGAAATTGCCATGGATTCCAGCATGGATTCCGTAACTTTTCCTTTCATAAGATCCAGCAGCTCAAGTTTTTCACTGCAGGAAGGTGCTTCCAGAAAACGTATCATCATATTTTGAAGCTGCTCTTCCACACCTGTACTGTCTGCAGATGATCCGGCGAAAGATGATTCCTCCCGAAAATCTCCTGATGTATCATATCCGACTTTTCTTTGAAAAAAAGTCTGTCGTTTCAGGCTTCCGCCTTCTGCCGCCGTCTCTTTTTTCGCAAGAATCTCCCGGGCAGTCCAGATCGTCAGTCGAAAATCTCCTGTCAATTCCTGACACAAATATACAGTCTGACCGTTTTCCTGACTTACTGCTTCACCGATAATCACAAGACGGTTCTGATCCGATCCCTCAAAACAATATCCTTTTTTCAGCTTCTCCATATTATTATCCTCCTGTCCTCATTTTTGTCATATGTCAGCTGCACAAACTGAGAAAAGCGCTCAGGTTGCCGCGCTTTCCTTTCGTATAGCGGTGTGAAAACAGCAGATCCGGATTGCAGCAGGTACACACATCAGTAACTGCCATATGTTCCTTTGTAATCCCTGCATGCTCCAAAATCAGCTCATTGGCTTTCCAAAGATCCAGCTGATACCTTCCTGCCTGATTTTTACACATGATCAGTTCTGCCTCCTGATCCGAAAAAGCAGTTCGGAATTCATCTGCCACTTCCTGCCCCACTTCATAACAGTCACGGCAGATACTCGGACCTATACAGGCTAAAATATCCTCCGGTCTGCATCCATACAATTCACGCATGCTGTCAATGGTGACCGCACCCATATGGTTTACGGTACCTCTCCATCCGGAATGAGACAGACCTATCACATGTCTGACCGGATCCAGAAAATAAAGTGGAACACAATCCGCAAAAGAAGTAACTAGTACCGCACCCGGTACATCGGTGACCAGCCCATCCACATGTTCAAACGGTTTTTTTTCCATCAGAGTTCTTCCTCTTACCAGCATATCCTCTGTAACTGCACGGACATTCACCGTATGCGTCTGATGTGTTAAAACAGCCTTGTCCCAGTCACAGTCAATTGCACTGCAGAATCTGCGAAAATTCTCTTCTACATTGGCAGGATCATCGCCCCTGGTCATATTAAAATTCATGGTAGCAAATTCTCCGCTGCTGACACCGCCAAGACGGGTAGAAAAACCATGATGCACCAGTCCCGTATTTTTCAGAAGTGGAAAATAGAAATAGGGAATTTCTCCCTCCTGACTCAATCTGATAGTATCTTTGACGCCCTTTCTGACAAAAGAAATCATCACATACCTCCAAAAGCATTTTTAATCAATGTAATACTGTCGCCATCCACTGCAAGTACATCAAAACGAACCGGGTGATAAAAGGAAATTCCATGCTGCTTCATATATACTTCAGCACATTGATAAATTCTCCTTTGCTTCGCCCGGTTCACCGACTCCGCAGCACTTCCCAGGACAGGTGTACGGCGGTATTTCACCTCTGCAAACACCAGATAGCTGCCATCTCTGGCAATCAGATCAATCTCTCCCAAACGACAATAATAATTGTGTTCAATCAGTTCATAGCCCTGCGATTCCAGATAAGCAGCAGCCTGCTGCTCATAACGGGTGCCGGTCTGCCTTCTGTTTTTTCCAGTCATTCTTCCTGCCGTTCCTTTCGGAAAACCTGCTGCTATTCCTGAACGAAATGTCCGATAAAGCTGTGTCTGTGTATGGGACACGGACCGTATTCCTTCAAAGCCTCAATATGTGCCGCACTTCCGTATCCTTTATGAGCCGCAAAACCATACTCCGGATAAAGACTGTCATACTGCTCCATCATCCGGTCCCTGGTCACTTTGGCAATGATACTTGCCGCTGCAATACTGTAGCATTTTGCATCACCTTTAACGACTGCTTTCTGAGAAACAGAAAGCCCGGGAATTAATACCGCATCATTTATAAGGAACTGCGGCGCAGGTTCCAGCCGGCTGACCGCTTCCCTCATGGCTTCATAAGTTGCCTGCAGTATATTGATTTCATCAATCCTGCCGGGCGAAGCCATACCGACTCCCACACTGACAGCTGTATCCACAATCTGATCAAACAGCTCTGCTCTCCTGGAAGCACTCAGCTTTTTGGAATCATTCACATACAAAATTGGAGAGTTCTCCGGCATAATAACCGCTGCCGCAACCACCGGTCCGGCCAGAGGACCTCTTCCCGCTTCATCAATGCCGGCAAAAAACGCTCCATTGGCAAGCTCCTGTTCAAAAGACTGCATCCGGTGGATCCGATCCTGTTCCTGCCAAAGCTTCTGCAGTTTTTTCCTGCAGGAAGCTGCAAATTTCTGTACGCCCTGTCTGCTGTCTTCTTCAAAGCGGGGAAGCTCCTGTTCCCACCTGTCCATGGGTATAGTCTGCATATATTCTTTAATATCTTTCAAAGACTCCATGATTTCTCCTATCTGTCAAGAAGGAGACCCGCATTGCGAAAAGGCGTAATCCGCATCAGCGCCCTGCCGATAATCCATTCTCTCTGAACATTACCCACGGAAGGATCCCTGCTGTCTGAACTGTCATTCCGGTTATCTCCCAAAACAAAATACTCATCCTCTCCCAAAGTAATCGGTTCCGAAGCACATCCTGCCGATTCCATGGGTTCTTTCCCGTAATTCTCCTCCAGAAGTTCTCCGTTAATATAAATATCATCATCAATGATCTGCACAGTCTCCCCGGGCAATCCGATGACTCTCTTAATATAAAATATGTTTCTCTCATTATGATAACGGAAAACCACAATATCAAACCGGTCAATATCTGTAAAACGGTAACTTAATTTATCTACGATCAGATTGTCTCCGTTCTGAAGAGTATCATTCATGGAACTGCCGTCCACAACCGTACGCTGACCGACAAAAGTAACAATACAAAATGACACAGTAATTACGATCAGTATATAAACAACCCATTCTTTAATGCTTTCCATTGACATACCGTACTCTCCTTATCTCTGTTCCCGCCCGGGGAATTCCAGCGTGATTTTCCCCATGCGTCCGCTTCGAAAATCATCCATAACAAGAGCTGCAGCCTTATCTAGATCATATGTTCCGCCTTTTGCCAGACAATGTCTGAAATCCGCAATCTGTTCCAGAACAGAAGCAGCCTCCTTCATATCATGACAGTCAATCTTCTCCAGCTTATACCGTTCTTCCAGAACTCCGGGATAACTATCCTTCAGAAAGAGAATCAGTGAACATGCCAGTTCAGCAGTATTCATGATATCATCACGGATTGAACCGATCCAGGCCAGATGAAGTCCCACAGTCTGATCTTCAAATTTGGGCCACAATATACCTGGAGTATCCAGCAATTCCACACTTTTGTTCAGTTTGATCCACTGATTTCCTCTGGTCACACCGGGTTTATTGCCTGTTTTGGCAGAAGCTTTCCCTGCCATGGTATTGATAAAAGTTGATTTGCCCACATTGGGAATCCCGGCAACCATGGCCCGGACAGGACGATTCAGAATCCCACGCTTCCGATCCCTCTCCATCTTGGCCTTTCCAGCCTGAGCGATAATTTCCTGTACCTTCTTAACTGAACCACGCACTCTGGAATCCAGCATCACTACATGACATCCCTGTTCCTGATAAAATGAAGCCCACTCCCTGTTCCATCTCTCATCTGCCAGATCTGCCTTGTTCAGCACAATCACACGTGCTTTTCCCCGGCTCAATGTGTCAATATCCGGATTCCGGCTTGCCTGAGGCACACGTGCATCCACCAGTTCAATCACCATATCTACCAGCTTTATATCTTCCTGCATTGCTCTTTTGGCTTTGGTCATATGACCGGGATACCATTGAAACTGCTGCATTTTCTTTCCTCGCTTCCATAAAAATATAAACCACAGACCTCTGTCCGGCTTCAGAAATGCTCAGACTGAGCTTCTGCACATTATGTATTCACCTGCTTCACAGGGTGCATCATCTCCATACGAAGCTTATCCTTTCCAACGGATAAAAACGAAACCATACTCTCCCGATCATCTCGGAACGCTTCACATTACCGATATTGGAAAACCGGCTGTCTTCGCTGCTGTCATAATTATCACCGATTACAAAATATTCATCTGCTCCCAGGAACACCGGGTTATCGGCAATTCCCGGAAGATTGATTTTTTCTGTATCATCACCCATATCAAGCAGCTGATCATCAACATAAACATTGCCGTTCTGTATCTGAATCTTTTCGCCGGGCAGACCGATCACACGTTTCATATAAACCTGCTCTTCACTGGTTCCATTGCGAAACAGCACAACATCAAAACGGTGAGGCTTTCCGATCCTGTAAGCAATCTGATCCACCAGAACCGTATCCCCCACCTCAAAAGCAGGTTCCATAGAATGGCCGATCACCTCATAATTCATACCCATATACTGCACCAGAAACATTGCCAGCACAACAACAACTATAATATCCACAATCCAGCGGGTAATAAGCCGGATGGCATCCTCCGAATCGTCTTCCTGCTGATAAAATCCAAGAGCCATGAATCATCCCTCCGTACCAGTTTTAGCACGTTATCATTCTAACCTGTTTGCAGAAAATATGCCATATGAAAATTATTACATTTTTATAATTTTTTCATAAAATGTACTTCTCTGGCATCTCAACAGGCTAAAACGCAATTCCTGTTATATGAAAAAAGCTCCGGCGAAAGACCGAAGCTTATTTCATACACTTCCCTTTTCCGCAATGCGGAACGAGTGTCCAGTATTATTTCTTTTCTTTAACCTTGGCAGCTTTACCAACTCTGTCTCTTAAGTAGAACAGTTTCGCTCTTCTTACTTTACCCTTGCGGACAACTTCAATTTTTTCAACCAGAGGGGAATGTAAAGGCCATGTCTTCTCAACACCAATACCATTGGATGTCTTTCTTACTGTGAAAGTAACACGGTTGCTGCCGTTCTGTTTCTTGATAACAGTACCTTCGAATACCTGAATTCTTTCTCTGTTACCTTCTTTGATCTTACCATAAACTTTTACGGTATCACCTACGTTGAATGCAGGAACTTCTGCTTTCATCTGCTCTGCTTCAATCTTCTTAATGATTTCGCTCATGTGTATAACCTCCTATTTCATTCGACGTTCTTAACACCGCTCCGGTGACAGAGGACCATCTTTTAATACACAACGCTGATTAATATACCATGAATTTCTCCATTAGTCAATCACTTTTTAATAATCTGCTGATTTTATTCTTCATTTTTTGATTCTTTTATCTCATAACCGTGATCACGCAAAAACTTCCTGTCTTTTTTTGTGAGTGCCGCTTTTTCAAGAAGCTCGGGACGTACCGCAGCCGTCCTCAGAAGCGACTGTTCACGGCGCCAGGCTTCAATATTGGCATGATGCCCGGATAAAAGCACTTCCGGCACTCTCTGTCCCATAAATTCTTCAGGACGGGTATACTGCGGATATTCCAGCAGATTCTCATGAAACGATTCATATACAGAAGAGTCATCATTGTGAAGCACACCGGGTACCAGGCGGGAAATACAGTCAATCATAACCATTGCAGGCAGTTCACCGCCTGTGAGTACATAATCGCCAATGGAAAAGCGATCTGTAACGATCATGTCCAGAACCCGCTCATCCACACCCTCATAATGGCCGCAGAGAAATATCAGATCATCCTCCCGGGCCAGTTCCCCGGCATACTGCTGATTAAATACACTGCCCTGCGGTGTCACATAAATGACCCTGTGAGTGCCCGGAATCCGTTCTTTCACAGCCTCATAGGCCCGGTAAATCGGTTCTGCCTGCATGACCATGCCTGCACCTCCTCCATAAGGTGAATCATCCACATGCAAATGCTTATCCATTGTATAATCCCGAATATTCACCACATCCAGTCCAAACAATCCTCTGTCGATTGCACGGCCGGTGATACTGGTTTCCAGACCCTGACGCACCATATCCGGAAATAAAGTAAGTACATGAAAATTCATAACGAAAGCAATCCCTCCAGCAGATGAACCAGAATTTCTCCTTTTTCCAGATCCACATTCAAAATACACTCTTTAATAGAAGGAATCAGAAGTTCCTTTCCATTGTATTCCACCACATAAACATCATTGGCACCGGTCAGAAGAATATCCTTCAAAGGCCCCAGCTCCAGTCCCGTATCTGTCACCACCGGAAGACCAATCAGATCGGCAATATAATTTTCATTCTCTTCAAGAGGAACCGCATCCTCCCTGCTGACAAAAAGCGGACATTTACTGTAACGCTCTACATCATTAATATCGTTGATTCCCTTGAATTTGACAATTACAAACTGCTTAAAATATCTGACACGTTCTATATCCAAAGGTATTCTTCTTCCGCGATATTCCATCTCCACATGTTTCAGATCATCGTAGCGTCTCATATCATCTGTTGTCGGAAATACCTTGACTTCTCCTTTTAATCCGTGGGTTCCTGTAATAATTCCCACTTTAAAATACTGTTCCATTTCTGTCTCCTGTTATAATGAGGTTTTCATCGGTTAAAAACGCAGAAGCGGCAGAATCCGCTTCGGACGATTCGGTTATACTAAAATGGGTGCCCATAAAAAGGACACCCATTTTAATTTCGCACTGCGGCTGATTATTCAATGTCCAGTACGACCTTAATATTCTCTTTTGCAGCAGCAGCTTTAACTACGGAACGAATAGCTTTCGCGATTCTGCCCTGCTTGCCAATTACCTTGCCCATATCGGACTCAGCAACCTTGAGTTCAAGCACCAATTCCTGGCCGTTATCCGTTTCAGTAACTACTACTTCCTCAGGATTGTCTACCAAAGCGCGGGCAATGATTTCGACTAATTCTTTCATCAGTTACCTCCGCCCCGATTATTTAACACCGGCAATCTTTAACAGCTTATCTACTGTTTCAGTAGGCTGTGCACCGTTAGCAATCCATTTGTTAGCCTTTTCTGCATCAATTTTGATTACGCTGGGATCCTTGGTGGGATCGTAGTAACCGATTTCATCGATAAATCTGCCATCTCTGGGAGATCTGGAATCTGCAACAATTACTCTGTAGAAAGGAGCTTTTTTAGCACCCATTCTCTTTAATCTGATCTTTACTGCCATGTAAATTCACCTCCTTATATCATAATTATGGCTATATGATAAAGCATACATCCGCTGGTTATACACAACCGATATGAAATACATATCCCCGGAACATATGCTGTATCTCTGATTAAAACGGCAGCTTCATACCGCCGAATCCACCGGGCATACCGCCGCGGCGTCCTTTTTTACCCATGGAACCTGTCATCTGCTTCATCATTTTCTTCATCTGATCAAACTGCTTGCAAAGACGGTTGACTTCGTTAATATCAACACCGGCACCGGCTGCGATTCTCTTTTTCCGGGACATATTGATCAGATCGGGATTTGCCCGTTCTTCAAGTGTCATGGAATGGATAATTGCCTCCGTAGTCTTAAATGCCGAGTCATCCAGGTCATCCATGGATACCCCTTTCAGTTTTCCTGCGCCGGGAAGCATGGAAAGCATCTGTCCGAGACCGCCCATCTTCTTAACCTGAGCAATCTGATCCAGAAAATCATTGTAGTTGAATTCTGCCTTACGCAGTTTCTGCTCATATTCCCTTGCCTTATTCTCGTCAATGCTGGCCTGTGCTTTCTCAATTAATGTCAGCATATCGCCCATGCCAAGAATCCGGCCTGCCATACGATCCGGGTGAAACTGTTCCAGATCCGACAGCTTTTCGCCCATACCTGCATACAGAATGGGACTGCCGGTAACTGCTCTGATTGACAGAGCTGCACCGCCGCGGGTATCACCATCCAGTTTTGTCAGAACCACTCCATCGATTCCAACCTTTTTCTGGAAACTGTCAGCCACATTCACTGCATCCTGACCGGTCATGGCATCCACCACCAGAATACTCTGATCGATGGTAACCGCTTCTCTGATGGCCGCCAGTTCATCCATCATGGACTCATCCACATGAAGACGACCTGCTGTATCAATGATAACCACATTAAATCCATTGGCCTGTGCATATTCCATGGCCTTTCTGGATATCTCCACCGGTTCCCTGCTGCCTTCCAGAGTATATACTTCCACACCGACGCGCTCACCGTTGATCTTCAGCTGATCAATGGCAGCAGGACGGTACACATCACAGGCAACCAGCAGAGGCTTTCTTCCTCTGGACTTGATCTTCGCTGCAATCTTGGCAGCTGTTGTTGTCTTGCCGGCACCCTGAAGACCAATCATCATGATAGTCGTCATACCGTTGCTGTTCAGCTGCAGTTCTTTCGTCTCGGAACCCATGAGCTTAATCAGTTCCTCATTCACGATCTTGATTACCATCTGACCGGGTGTCAGGCTTTCCAGAACCTCCTCGCCGATTGCCCGCGCTTCAACAGATTTGATAAACTGCTTTACAATACGGAAACTGACATCTGCTTCCAGCAGTGCCATCTTGACCTCCTTTAAGGCAGTTTTCACATCTGCTTCGGTCAGTTTTCCCTTGCCACGCAGGTTCTTGAATATATTCTGTAATTTATCAGAAAGGCTTTCAAATGCCATCCTCTCACTCCTTTTTCGCCGGGCATCTCAGTTCTGAAGTTCCATCATCTCTGCAGAAAGCTCCCTGATCTCGTAAATATCCTCCAGATTTCTTTCTGCAAGGTAATTATCTGCAAGCGCATGAATCTGTGAAGCCAGCTTTCTGGCCTTAAGAAACTGTTCCACCAGATGAAGCTTCTCTTCATAACCCATCAAAATCCTGTTAATGCGCTTGATCATATCATAGATTCCCTGTCTGGAAATACCCTGCTCTTTCGCGACTTCACTGTAGGACAGGTCGTTGAATACCACATCCTCGTAAACTTTCTGCTGATGCTCCGTCAGCAGCTCACCATAAAAATCATACAGCAGCGTCTGCTCCAAAATTTCATCCATGTTCAATCACCTGAGATAGCATACACTATACTTTTCACTTTGTCAAGTGATTTTTCTTGACATATTCTGAAAAATTTACTGATTTTTTAAAATGTCCACCTGAGCCAGAATTGCAGGCCGTGCATCAGCCATGATTTCTTCCCAGTCACCTTCATATTCAAAAGTGATATCATCCATATCCCCTTCCTGAATACGTTTTACATATCCCTTCAGCATGTCAAAATCCCTTTCATAGCAATGATAACTGTTGGCCCTGTGACAATAGCTCCCCATGGGCACTCCCAGTAAATCCGCAATCCGTTTCTGCAGCATGATAATAGCAAATGCATTCATAAAAGAAGCCTTGCATGCATCATTGGAACGGAACAAAACCTTGCACTCCAGTTTTCCGCCACGTATAAAATACTGAAGGTGCTGCATGCAGGCCGGATCCTCACTTCCCATATCTTCCGGGGTACGCACGGTAATAACCGCACGACGGCTGGAAGGACTGCGTTTTAATTCTTCAATAACAAAAGGAATCTGATCTTTGATCCGGTCATGGTAGGTATACTTCCAGTTGCCTTTCTCAATTTCAAAATCCAGGATACCATCCAGCATCTCCATACGATACTGTTCCAGCTCGGAAGGACCGCCGATAAACAGACGTGAAATCATGGGCTCCGCCAGAGGCTGCTCCACTACCATGGTCATGGAAACTTCCTTCTGACTGCATCCCCAGTCTTCACAGGCGCCTGTCTCCCCCTCCTGTTCCAGAGCAATCAATGCTTTATGGTATGCTTCCGGCAATGTACGCCCGGTAACTAAAATCTCTTTCATATCAGATACTCCATTTCTATCATAATAGTTACTGTTCTTTTCTGCCGCCCTTTCCGAAAAACATCAGACCGGACAATGCAAAAAGCAGGACGTTGACCGGACGCCCTGCTTTCCGTGACCTTACCAAACAAATTGTATCTGGTACAGATAATATTCTATCACAGATAAAATCAGATAAAAAGACTGTGCGCAAAGCTGTGACTTCTATTTAAACCGATTCCGCACACCCTGCAGCGGCAATCCGTATCCGGGCACCCGAACCCCCCGTATGAAACAGAAGGAATCAATCCTGTAACCCTGTCCTGTCACTTTAGAACATTTTAAAACACTATAGAGTATATCATAAACCATATAAATATGGTATACTGAAAAACAAAAATTGTATCTGGTATATTTTAACAATCTAAATGGGGGATTTTTATCATGAAACTGGGGATAGGGATTGACACAGGCGGTACCTGTACCGACGCTGTGCTTTATGATTATGAAAACCGAAAGGTTCTTGCCTCAGCCAAAGCTCTGACAACCAGACGGGATCTGTCCATCGGCATCAGAAACGCACTGAACAGACTTCCATCTGATCTGGTCAGTCAGGCACAGACTCTGGCTCTTTCCACCACACTGGCAACAAATGCCTGTGTAGAAGAAAAAGGCGGCCGGGCAAAACTGATTCTGTATGGCACCGACTTGTCTTACGCCATGCGGATCATCGGTAAAAACGGAAACATCACTGACGGCGATCTGATATGCTATGACAGTCAGACCACATGCGACGGCGTCATTCAGAATATGCCTGACTGGGATATTCTGCTGGACGAACTGAAAACAGCACTCAAAGACTGTCAGGCTGCCGCTGTGGTAGAAATTTATTCCCGGCAGACAGGGGCTTTTCTGGAACAGTCCACACAGCAAATACTTCTCGAACACATGGATCTTCCCGTGGTATGCGGTTATGAAATGTTTCACGAACTGGATTTTATCAAACGAGGTGCCAGCTGCCTGTTGAATGCACGTCTGATTCCGGTTATTGATACCTTTTTAAAAGCTGTCAGCCGGTCTGCAGCTCAGGCGGGAATTACCTGCGATCCGGTAATTGTCCGCAGCGACGGTACTCTCATGTCCCGGGAGTTTGCCCGTATCAGACCGGTAGAAACATTGCTTTGCGGACCTGTTGCCAGCGTGATGGGAGCCCGGGAACTGACTCAGACCGACCATGCCGTTATTGTGGACATGGGCGGCACTACCACAGATGTGGCCATCCTTCAGCACGGAGAACCCCTTCGTGTCAACGGAGGCATTCATGTTGGAAACTGGAACACATTTGTAAAAGGACTTTTTGTGGATACATTTGCTCTGGGAGGCGACAGCGGTGTCCGTATCCTGCCCGAAAAAGGAATTTATCTGGATAACCGAAGAGTCATCCCCCTCTGCATTCTGGCAGAGGAATACCCTTTTGTGGAACAGGAACTCAGAAAAATGGCAGATATGGGCATAACCTCCACACGCAGCATTCATGAGTACTATATCCTGCAGCAGGATATTGACACTTTGCCAGGTTTTTCACAGGAAGAACGCCTGATCTGCAGCGTGCTGAAAGAACGGCCTCTGAATATGAAAGAACTCTGTGAAAAAATCCATATTCCTGTTTACAACCTGGATACCTCCCATCTGGAGTCGGAAAATATTATCATGAGAGCCGGGCTGACACCCACCGATATCATGCACATCCGCGGAGATTATACTGCTTACAACTCACGTGCTTCTTTCAGTGCCGCTGCAATTCTGTCAAATTGCGCGGATACGGATGTTGAAAACCTGTGTACACTGGTTTATGATCTGGTAAAAGAAAAATTATTCTCAAACCTGGCCCGGATTCTGCTGGAACAGCAGTTTTCCTGGATCCGGCGTGATGGTCTTGATTCTCAGCTGAAACAGCTGATTCATGAAAGCTGGAAGCAGTACACGAAAAAAAGAACCGGTAAACTTCATAAAGATGAATCGAGTTCAAAAGCTGCCTGTATTTCATCTAACACAGAAAACTGTATGTCCCCTCTCTTTCATACTGATTTTATATTGATCGGAATCGGCGGCCCCATCCATATTTTCCTGGAAGATGTAGCAGAGGCTTTCGGAACCCGGGCCATCATTCCCAAACATGCCGCTGTAGCCAATGCCATCGGTGCTGCAGTGTGCCAGGTTTCTTTTACCATCACTATCCGGGTGACACCTGCCTATAACGAATACGGCGGTGTCGTTCACTATACGGTATTCAGCCCGGGAGATGCGCGTGAATTTTCGCCTGATAATCTGGAAGCTGCCAGAGAATATGCACGGGAACGTGCGCAAAACTGCGCAAAGGAGGAAGCTGTAAAGCGCGGTCTTTCGTCTTCTCCCGATATTCACACCAACGAAACCATACAGTATTTTTCCGGTCTGAATGTAATCCGTGATATTCTCATGGAAGCATCTGTGTAACCGACCGAATCATTTTCTTTCCATGAAACAGACAGAATGATCCGTTAAACCCAACCCATGTGCCATCAGGTATCCGGAGCCGGAACTTCAGAAGAAGACCACCGGCTCCGGATACACTTCCCAGCAATTCTCCGCTTTCAATTATTTCTCCCTCTTCCCATTCTCCCAGATCCTGTTTCAGATTGCCGTAAATCAACTGGATTCCCTCCTCCAGCTGAATACAGATTGTATTTTCAGACAGATCCCGTGAAACTACCGTACCTGTTTTCATACAGACCACCGGTACCAGTCCCTGATCTTTTTCATTCACCGGAATCTGAAGCTGCCAGTCTCCCGTTTTTTCTTCCAGTCCTTTTTCCAGCTCCTGACAGACAACTGTCATCTGTTCCACCTGTTTTCCGGCATCATAATAAAGCTGCTTTTCATTTATACCTTTTTCTGAAGAATAAATATCACATACCGGAAGGAATTCCACACAGTTGCAGATTCTTTTATAATAGGAAGCAATTTCTCCAAACAGCTCTTCATTCAGTCTTTCATATCCCAGAACATCCGATACCACCTCTGCTTTACGGATAACATCTGCCAAACGGAACTGATTCTTCAGCATAAAAGCAGCCAGCAGTTTTTCATAGGCAATTCCCGAATTATCTGCAAGAGTCATCAGTTTTTCATCCGCCTGCCTGCTGACCGAAACAGACCGAAACGATTCCTGATCCGGATGAAAAGATTCCATCTGTAAAACACCTGCATCCTGTTTTATCATCTGAATCCCGGCGCAGCAGAAAAAAGCGCACAGAATAATTCCTCCCCAGAGAAACAGATAATTTCTGATCATATAAGCTCCCGTTCTCATCTTATTTTTCTTCTCTGACACAATTTATGAGCGAAGTCCTCCCGGTATACCGCGCCGTCCTTTCGCATATGAATTAACAGCCGGATTTATCTTGTGAAAATGGAGGTTAAGCTATGGAACAATTAACGGAATATGATATTTATCAGGACATCAGTGCACGCACAGGAGGAGAAATCTATATCGGAGTAGTTGGACCCGTCCGGACAGGGAAATCAACTTTTATCAAACGGTTTATGGATCTGATGGTACTTCCCCAGATTGAAGATTCTCATGTGAGAGAGCGGACCAGAGATGAACTTCCTCAGAGTGCTGCAGGAAAAACCATCATGACAACGGAACCTAAATTTGTTCCCAAAGATGCTGTTCCTGTCACATTTGGTGAAAACAGCCAGGTTCTGGTCCGCCTCATTGACTGCGTTGGATATATGGTGGATGGTGCTGCCGGACATATTGAAGGAGACTCCGAACGAATGGTTAAAACTCCCTGGTTTTCCTATGAAATTCCATTTACAGAAGCTGCAGGCATCGGCACCCGGAAAGTCATCACTGACCATTCCACTATCGGGATTGTTCTGACAACAGACGGTTCTTTCGGAGAACTGCCCAGAGAGGCATTTATACCCGCTGAGGAGCAGACTGTCCAGGAATTAAAAGAACTGGGAAAACCCTTCGTGATCCTGCTGAACGTTCAGAAGCCTTACACACAGGAGGCTGTCGGGCTGGCTGAAAAGCTTCAGAAAAAATACGACACTGCCGTACTTCCCGTCAACTGTGAACAGCTGAAAAAAGAAGATATCGGAATGATTCTGCAGTCGATTCTGAATGAATTTCCGGTTTCATCCATTGCATTTGACGTTCCACACTGGCTGGAGCTTCTGTCCATGTCACACCCGGTAAAGCAGGAACTGATCCGGATCTGTTCCCGGATTTTCGGACAGGTGACTCATATGCGGGATATTACTCCTTCCCTGACCCGGATCCAATCGGATCAGGTCCGGGAAATGCGCATCTATAATAAAAACCTGTCCGATGGAACAGTGCAGTTTTCCGTAACCATGAGACCCGGACTTTATTACGAAATTATCAGCGAATATTCGGGAATACAGATTTCCGGTGAACGCCAGCTGATGCAGACTATCCGGGACTTTGCCGGCATGCGGGCAGAATACCAGAAAGTGGCTGCTGCAGTCGCAAGCGCCGGAGCAAGAGGATACGGCGTCGTCACTCCCATGCGTGAAAACATCCATCTGGATGAACCGAAACTGATGAAGCACGGCAATAAATTCGGTGTACGTATGCGTGCAGAAGCCAGCTCCATTCATATGATCCGGGCCATGATCGAGACAGAGATTGCCCCGATTGTAGGAAGCGAAAGCCAGGCCAACGATCTGATCAATTATATCAACCAGAATTCCAAAGACAGCAGCGATGGCGTCTGGGATACCAATATTTTCGGAAAATCCATTGAACAGATTGTAGAGGATGGGATTCAGGTAAAAATTTCCCAAATGACAGATGAGTGTCAGCAAAAACTTCAGGAAGCGCTTCAGAAAATAATAAATGACAGTAACGGCGGGATGATCTGTATTATTATCTGATAATTATATCCAAACATAGCAATGTGATTGAATTTCAGTCAGTTTTGTAGTAAAATAAACAAAAACGGAGATACTGAAAATGCTGAATAAGCCTGAGTCCGCTCAGGCTTATGCATGTTTATCAATTTCAGAAAGGAGTATTATGCTGAATTCTATTCAACTGAATCAATCACTTTCCAAACAGGATTATAAAGCCGCCATGGACAAGCTGATTCCTGAAATCTCTTCTCTGCAGCGCCAGCTCCGCGCAGCCGAAATCCCTGTAACCATTGTATTTGAAGGACTGGATATGGCAGGCAAAGGAGTCCTGATCAATGAACTGATTTCCGCCATGGATCCCCGTGGCTATGGTGTCATCTCCACAGAACGGGAAACAGAAGAAGAGAAAAAACATCCTTTCCTCTGGCGGTTCTGGAAAAATCTTCCTGAAAAGGGACGCATTCGTGTATTTGACCGAAGCTGGTACCGCAAAGTCATGCAGGATCCTTTTGAACACAATTTATCTTCTACAGAACTGGATACTGCTTTTAAGGAAATCATTAATTTCGAACGGCTTCTGACTGATGACGGCATGGTTATCATTAAATTTTTCCTTGTTATATCTGAAAAGGAACAGACAAAACGACTGAACAATCTGACGGACAAGCGTGAAACCATGTGGAGGGTAAAAAGCGAGGAAGTCAAACATAACAAACATTATCACCGTTATCTGAATATATGCCAGGATATGATTGTCCGCACAGAAAGCAATTTTGCTCCCTGGACCATCGTGGAGGCCACCGACCGCCGTTTTGCAGCTGTGAAAATCATGAAACACGTGGCCGAAGTCCTGAAAGATGCGCTGAAGAAAAAGGAAAATGAACAGCCGGCTCTCCCCAACGCTCTCTGCGATTCCGATGCTCTCGGAACTTCCATTCTGGATGGACTGGACCTGAGCAAATCCCTTACAAGAGAAGAATACGATGTCCGTATGAAAAAAGTGCAGAAACGACTGGAAACCATTCACAATCAGCTTTACGAAAAACAGATTCCGGTGGTTCTGGTATTTGAAGGACAGGATGCGGCAGGAAAAGGAGGAGCCATCAAACGTCTGACAAAAAAACTGGATCCAAGAGGTTATGAAGTAATTCCAACCTCCGCAGCCAACGCAGTGGAAAAACAATACCATTATCTGTGGCGCTTCTGGACACGCATGCCCAAAGACGGCCACATCGCCATTTTCGACCGCAGCTGGTACGGACGTGTCATGGTCGAACGAATCGAAGGCTTCTGCTCCGAAAAAGAGTGGAAACGCGCTTTCCGCGAATTAAATGAAATGGAAGCTTCCGTTGCTTCCCACGGCACGGTAATCCTGAAATTCTGGCTTCAGATTGACAAGGACGAGCAGGAAATCCGTTTCAGGGATCGTATGGAGAATCCCGAAAAACAGTGGAAAATCACAGATGAGGATTGGCGCAATCGTGAAAAATGGGACCAGTACCGTGTAGCTGTAGATGAAATGCTGATAAAAACTTCTACTTCATATGCTCCCTGGATTGTTGTTGAAGCCAATAATAAATTATATTCGCGCATTAAAATTCTTGAAACAATCGCTGATAAACTGGATGAAGTAATTGACAAAAAATAAGTTTATATAAATCGCCTTATTTCGGCTTAAAAATGCAATTTTTTTTATCATTCCTGATAATTGCTTTTCATTCAAAGTGTAGGTATAATATTATTAGCTATGAAAATAGCTGGTGGGTTTTTGAGTCAAACCCCCTGTATACCCCCTGAGCCCTGGATTTTTTCCAGGGCTTTTTCTTTTAACCAGTTGTTTCGAAAAATCAAACTTTTTCCTCATATATATTTATAAATATATTAATAAAATTGTTCAATTAATATTCTGACATTTTTTTCTCACTTTTTACTTTTTTTACACAAAGCTTTTTTATAATTTTTTATTATTGTAGTCATATTTATTCTCATTTATTACATTTCAGCATCAGGGCAGTTTCTCCATGGGCTATAAAGCTTTTTTTGTCTCACGATCATTTATTTTCCCACAACCGGATCTGTTGTATAATCACAGGAAACGTCCTGCATACTTCGTTACCGGCAAGAATACAATACTCTCCCACCGCTTCTCCTTCCTGTTTCATATTCAGATCAAGATAACAGACCCCGGTTAACTGTTCATCCCTGTTAAGGAGGACCTTGAAAGGTTCTGCTGCAATCCTGGTCTGTACCCGAAAAAGTCTTTTCTTTTTCCCCTGATTATCGGAAATCAGATAGCTGCCGCTGAATCCTGTTATTTTACTGACCTGCACACAGGTATAATTTTCAAGTCCGTAATCCACCAGTGTATTCATATCTTTCCATTTCAGATTTTTCGACGGAGGCCAGCCACAGGCCAGCAGCGAAACGATCAGAAATACTCCGTTTTGTTTAACCGCTCCCACATAGCAATATCCCGCTTTTCCCGTAAAACCGGTTTTTCCTGAAACTGCATTTTCATTCATATCCAGATACCTGTTGTGATTCGTGCAGGAAAAGCTTCTTTTTCCTGTCTCATCCGTAAACTCAGCATTTCTCATCCGGGTCAATTCCACAAACGCATCGGATTTTTCAGACTGAGAGAGACAGTAGCGCATAATCAGAGCCAGCTCAGCTGCTGTCGTACTGTGAAATCGTTCCACTTCATTTCCATCCTGATTCACACAGACTTCTTCTGCATCAAGGCCGTTGGGGGTAATAAAATATGTATTTTTACATCCGATGTCCTGTGCCTTTTGATTCATCAGATCCGCAAAATCCGCAACCAGAGCTTTACTTTCTTCCACGCTTCGCTGTGATGCCTGCGTATCTGCCGACGAAGCTTTCGCTGCAATATATTCTGCAATAGCTACTGCAGAATCATTGTGGCTTTCAAGCATCAAAGACAGAAGAAGATCACCCAGACGATATTTTTCTCCACAGCATATACCCAGCTGAACGTCAGGCATGGAAGCAGCATAAGCGGATACTTCCACCGATGCCTCGGGATCTCCGTATTCCAGCGCTGTAATACATGTCATAATCTTTGTTGTGCTGGCCATGGGAAGAACCTGGAAACCATTTTTTTCATACAGAATCCGGCCGGTATACCCATCCATCAACACAGCACCGGCTGCATGGAGATCTAGTATATCCGTTTTACGATCTGTTTCCATGCCGGAGGCCACACAGACACGATACATAAAAAGCAGAAAAATGCCGGCAGCAATAATCCACCGTCTGAATCCGCCATGTCTGTTTCCCGATAAAAAACTTTCCATAAATAAAACCACCGCATACCTGTCAGTACATTATATTCATATTTCTCCCGGCCTATCTCTGAAAAACCGGAAATCCTTCCGAAAATCACAGTAGAAAATCCTGTAACTTTCTCTTTACAAAACATAATTCTTTGTATATACTCTCAAGAGTACATGAAAGCGTACATTACATACAGAAAGAGGTTGGAATTATGGCATTATTAGAAGAGTGGCAGCAGCTTGCTGAATCAAACAGTAAAAATCAGCAGACATATCAGAACTTCTGGAATCGTTACTTTGAAGTTGAAAAGGAAATCTATGCAAAACTGCTGCAGGAAACAGAAGTAATCAAAGGTACTGTTGCAGAGCTGGCAGCCAGATACGATGTTAAACCGGTTGTGATGGCAGGTTTCCTGGATGGTATCAATGACAGTCTGAAAGAACCCAATCCCATTGATACCATGGAGGAAGATACCCCTGTCAGCCTGGATTATGACAAAGAAAAATTATATTACAACATGGTTGCCGCAAAGGCAGACTGGTTATACGAGCTTCCCCAGTGGGATGCACATCTTACTGAAGAAAGACGCAAAGAACTGTATAAAGAGGAGCATTCCTCTCATACCATCGTAAAAGGTCCCAAAATCGGACGGAACGATCCCTGTCCCTGCGGAAGCGGCAAAAAGTATAAAAAATGCTGCGGACGTTAATTACCCGTATTACAGTTTTCTTTTTTATATGAAACGAATACCAGGCAAACAGAAAGTCCGTGTACCTCATCTGATGGGCATGCACGGACTTTTCAAATACGCAGGCATTCAGCAATACCACAGCCGGTATTCAAAATAAAGTCATTTTATCACGATTATTATTCCAGATCTCCCTTTTGTGCCCGGCTCCTGATAATCTGATGAATATAATTCCAGAGACGTTCTGAACCTTCCATGGATCTTGCATTCCGTTTCATGGGCTGCTCTTTTTTTACATGATGTTCTTTCCAGGATTTTCCGTCGGTGGCATCATTGAGCATCAACGGCTGAAGATTATCCAGTGTATGTGCAAAACATGCCTCCGGTGTCTCCCATGCTTCAAATTCATCCCATAACTTTCGTATCCAGTCCGCCTGATCTGCAGGAAGCAGATTAAAAATACGGTCAGCGGCCGCATTTTCACGATCTTTCTGAGTTGCCGCCCCGGCACTGTCGTACGCATATGTATCTCCTGCATCAATTTCTACCAGATCGTGAATCAGCACCATACACATGGTTCTGTAAGAATCAACAGGAGCATTTGCATGCTCTGACAGAAGCATAACCATCAATGCCAGATGCCATGCATGCTCTGCATCGTTTTCCTTCTGCATGGATGTCTTATACGTCTGGCGGATAATTTCCTTTTCCCTGTCTGCTTCCAGCAGAAATTTCATCTGCTGATTCAATCTCAGGCGTCTGTGCAATTCCTCTGCTATCAGATTCAGTTCCTCTGCATCGATACAATGCATGAATAAATCTTCTTTTACCATCCTGCAAAGGGTATCCACTTCCATCCACATCACGCCGGATATCTCGCTTTCCTGAAAATGGATAGCCCTATCCGCAGGCACTAACTCCATCATATAAACGGAAATCAGTTCATGATTGTGAAAAGACTCTCCATAAAACACATCCGTCAAATCAATTTCTTTTCTGTACATATACTGCAGTTCTTTTTCAGAAGCCTGTATCCCCAGTTCTTCATTCAATTCCCGAATTGCAGCTGCTTTAAAATCTTCTCCCGGATCCAGATGGCCTGCAGATGATGTATCGAAACATCCCGGAAATGAATCTTTGGTATCGCTGCGCTTCTGCAAAAGCAGTTCCGCTTTTCCGTCAACCAGACGATACACCCAGATATGGGAGGCACCGTGCAGATCACCATCCCTGTGAACCTGGCTTCTGGGTTTCAGTCTGCCGGTAAAAGATCCATCCGGCTCAATGATCTCAAACATTTCTTCCATATGAAACTTATCTCCTTTATATAAAAAAACAGGACCGCTTTCTTACCCGGAGGGAAATCATACGGCCCTGTATTACATATTACCATCTTTGTCATTGTCTGTAAATCTTTCTAAAGTATTAATTATTGTTGTCAGTTTTTCTTATGAATTCCCAGACAAAGGAATTCTCCAATATTATACAGCAGCGTCTTCTTCCGTATGAACCGGAATCAGCTCCAGTTCCAGAATATCTGCCAGTCCATTAATCCGGACAATCTTTCCTTCTGCGCGTCTCAGGATATCTTCCGGAAGATACATAATGTTCTTTTTATCCACAAGTACCTTTTTCTGTTTCACACGCATGGCTTTTAAAGTCTTTTTATCCACGTAACTTTCAGGTTTCATATAAACCGATGTCCTGTCACTGTTCGTGTAATACCAGGATAAGACCTGACTCTTGAGATTAAACGCATCCGGCAGCTGTGCTGCACCATTTTTTACTTTAACTGAACAACTTCCAATAATAAACACACTTAACACCTCACATATTTTTTAGTTTTTTACTGTTTTTACACTTGGAATACCATTTTGATTGTTCATTTCAAAGAAAATACCTGTGTTTTTTTTATTTTCTTTGTGTTTTTATATATATCATACCCCTCAAAAAAAGTCAATTAATATAATTTTCAGTCAAAAATGGTCATTCCATGGTGTTTTTGTATGACGTGTATAATTTTTTTATCTTTGTTTCATGCAAAATGCATATATTTTTCAAAAGTTTTTCTTTACTTTCAAAAGAGTCTTTAGAAAAAGTAACCTATTTTTCTCCATTTTCAGAGCAAATCTTAGTCATATATGAAATCGTTTTCACATAATTGCACCTTTTTTTGGATATTATTTTCTTATTAAAATTAGTTTATTTCTTATCATTTACATAATAAACAGTTTTTATACAGATTCTTTTCCAAATAGTCTATTCATGTCTTATAAAAAGCTGAAATATTTTTCACCTTTTTCTGAGGTTTTTATCAGATGCTTACATTTTTTATTCCACCGTATTTAATTTCCTTTTTGTTAGAAAAGTTAAAAAAGGCTCCGTACCTTTTTTCAGTACGAAGCCTTTTTTAACTTATTAAAATATCATATCCTCTTTATTCCGGTCTTTTCAGTCAGGTAAACAGTCTGTCAGAACAAATATTACTGATGAAACTGTCCGCCAAAAACATTCATCCCTGAATAATTCTAGTGATGGAACAGACGAATACCGGTAAATGCCATGGCAATGCCATATTTATTACATGTTTCAATTACATGATCATCGCGAATAGAACCACCGGGCTGTGCAATGTACTGAACGCCGCTCTTATGAGCACGCTCAATATTGTCGCCAAAGGGGAAGAATGCATCAGAACCCAGTGCAACACCGGTATTACCCGCCAGCCACGCTTTCTTCTCTTCTCTTGTGAATACTGCAGGTTTTTCAGTGAAAATCTTCTGCCATGCACCTTCAGCCAGAAGATCCTCATATTCATCACCGATATACAGGTCAATGGCATTATCCCGGTCTGCACGCCGCAGATCTTCTTTAAAGGGAAGATTCAGAACCTGAGGAGACTGACGCAGGTACCAGTTGTCTGCTTTCTGCCCTGCCAGTCTGGTACAGTGAATTCTGGACTGCTGTCCGGCTCCGATTCCGATAGCCTGTCCATCCTTAACATAGCATACTGAATTTGACTGTGTATATTTCAGAGTAATCATGGCAATTGCAAGGTCAACAGCAGCTGCTTCCGGAATCTCTTTATTATCCGTTACCACATTGGTAAAGGAATCCTTATTGATATTCAGTTCATTTCTTCCCTGTTCGAAAGTAATACCGTAAACCTGCTTATGTTCAATGGGCGCAGGTTTATAGGAAGGATCGATCTGAATGACATTATAATTGCCTTTTCGCTTGGTCTTCAGCAGCTCCAGAGCTTCTGCAGAATAAGCAGGAGCAATAACACCATCAGAAACCTCACGGAAAATCATCTTTGCCGTATCCAGATCACACTCGTCGGATAATGCAATGAAATCACCATAGGAAGACATACGATCAGCACCTCTGGCTCTGGCATATGCACATGCAAGCGGTGATAATTCACCCAGATCTTCCACCCAGTAAATTTTTTTCAGAGTATCGGACAGGGGAAGTCCTACGGCAGCACCGGCAGGCGAAACATGTTTGAATGAAGTGGCAGCAGGAAGACCGGTAGCACGTTTCAGTTCACTTACCAGCTGCCAGCCGTTCAATGCATCCAGAAAATTAATGTAACCGGGGCGTCCGCTTAATACCTGAATCGGCAGTTCTCCTTCTTCCATAAAAATACGGGAAGGTTTCTGATTGGGATTACATCCATATTTTAATTCCAGTTCCTTCATCTTCTGTTCCTCCTTTTACTGGTTCTTGTTAACAATCTTACTTGTAAATTTACCAGTTGCAATATCAATATATCGAACAAACAAGGATACTTTATTGTCCTCATTGAGACTGTTCCACAGAGTTTCAGTAAATTTTTCCATATCGTCCGGAATCTCAACAATCTTCGGTTCTCCCTCAAAGCTGGGAAGGGGATTTCCATCACATTTGTATGTATGGATAAAACGGCCTTCACCGGCAGGGCAGTCATTATATGCAAATGTATAACGATTGCAGGAAGAAGGATCTCCATTATTGCTTTTTAAGATAGAAAGCGCATAGCTGTACTTTCCATCCTCAACATGCATGATACCGGAAATTCTGGGGGTATAATTGGGAGCATCCGGCTCAAATTCACGGGTACGGAGTGCCTGTTCAAATGTCATCTGCTTATCCATCAGTTCGTATATGGTATCTGTCTGATCTCCGTTGGTCACGATGGTCTTATTGCCCAGAACACGTACAGGAGCATAGATGATCAGGCTGGGATCCACCAGTTTGGAAGGATCGAATGCCTGAGTACGGATTCCGTCCCCATCCTCAACAAATACACGATTTCTGCTGTTTTCACTTCTGCCCATGATAAAATAGGCAGTCACTGCTTTTGTTCCATCTGCACTGCGGCCGATAATAATACCGCGGCCAGGGTATGAATTTTCCTTCAGTTCTTTTTCGATTGATATTGCGTTCATGATTACTCTCCCTTCGCAAACGAGTTTTCATACGTTGGTATTATACGTGATTTTATCTGACAATGCAACCCGAATCTAAGCTTTGGGCCAGGGAAGCACCGGAGATTCGATGCGTTTATCCCGAAGCATCAGATCATGTACTGCATCAGCAGCAGATTTATTATCAAACAGTACTTTATTGACTTCCTCCACCAGCGGCATATGAATATAATATTTGTCCGCCAGTGCCTTGGCTGCTTTGGCACAATGAACGCCCTCCACAACCATCTTCACTTCTGCCATGGCCTCTTCCATGGTTTTTCCCTGACCGATGAGAATGCCTGCCCGACGGTTTCTGCTGTGCATGCTGGCACAGGTAACGATCAGATCGCCGATACCGCTGAGACCGTAAAGTGTCTCAGAATGAGCACCCATTGCCAGACCCAGGCGTGCAATTTCCGCCATTCCCCGGGTAATCAGAGCAGCTTTGGTATTATCCCCGTATCCTAAGCCATCTGCAACACCGGCAGCCAGTGCAATGACATTTTTCAGGGAGCCTCCCAGTTCTATACCTTTGATATCAGGACTGGTATAAACGCGAAAAACTTCACTCATGAACAGATTCTGCAGATATTCTGCTGTCTTCTGATCAGACGCACCTACAACACAGGTTGTGGGAATGCCGCGGCTTACTTCTTCCGCATGGCTGGGTCCTGATAAAACTGCCACATTTGCCTGCGGTATCTCATCCAGGATCTGCTCACTCAAAGTCATAAGAGTATTTTCCTCAATTCCTTTTGCCACATCCACAATAATCTGACCCGGAGTCACAAAGGAAGCCATCCTGGCTGCTGTCTGTCTGGTATAAGGGCTGGCCACTGCCATCACCAGAACATCAGCGGATTTCACCGCTGCTTCCAGATCAGATTCCAGATTGATTTCTTCCGGTATCCGGACACCTGGAAGATTTTTATGCTCATGATTATCCCGGAGCATCTCCAGTTCCTCTTCCAGTGCAGACCAGACTGTAATCTCCGCACCGTTATGATACAGAAGCACAGCAATCCCCAGCGCCCATGTTCCTGCTCCAATAATACTGACTTTTGTCATATTCATACCATTCCTTTTTATTTATTGCCTGCTCAGCCTCTGCTGAACTGCTGTTTATTTCTTAACACCGATCTTGTTCTCCGTTCCTGAAAGCAGACGCCTGATATTGCTTTTATGACGAATAATTGCCAGAAGGGCAATCAGCAGCACAATTACGCAGGATTCCAGCCTGCATTCCGGTGCAATGCTGTTCCATCCATTCATGGTAATCACCGTCCATGTAATGAAAAACGTGCTCGCTCCCAACATGGAACCAAGAGAAACAAAACGGGTAAGAAAAACTGTCCCCAGAAACACTGCAAGACAGATAATAAAGATTCTGAAATCCATAATAGCGATAATCAGACCGCCTGTTGCAGCAATTCCCTTACCACCCTTGAATTTCAGATAAAAGGGGAAATTATGCCCCAGAATCACGCCAAATCCGGTATAAAGCACATAAAGCAGTTCCATATCCGGTTCTTTTGAACCGAAGAGAATACGCGCCAGCACACATGCAATTATACATTTCAGCACATCACCCAGCAGCACCACAGCTCCGGCCTTTTTTCCCATAACACGGAGAGTGTTCGTTGCACCGGAATTCCCGCTTCCTTTCGTCCTCAGATCAGTACCATGAGCCTTTCCATAAAAAAAACCGGTCTGAATCAAACCAAACGCATACCCCATAATCAGACAGATGATCCGTTCCATACCTATTTCTCCTTTCGTTCGCGGACAATAAACTTCAGTGATGTACCACGGAATCCAAAAGCCTCCCTTATCCTGTTTTCAATATAACGGGTATAGGAATAGTGCATCAATTCTTTGTCATTAACGAAAAGAACAAATGTAGGAGGTTTAACCGCAACCTGCGTCATATAGAAAATCTTCAGACGGCGCCCCCTGTCTGAAGGCGGCTGCTGCAAAGCCACTGCTTCTGTCAGGATTTCATTCAGTACACCAGTAGCTATTCTCAGATTCTGGTTTTCGATTACTGTATCAATCATGTCAAACATCTTCATAAGACGCTGACCGGATACCGCTGAAACAAACATAATCTCTGCATACGGCAGGAATGAAAGGATCAGGCGTATCTTTTCCGTAAATTTTTTAACTGTGAAATTGTCCTTCTCAATGGCATCCCATTTATTCACAGCAATGATAATTCCTTTGCCGCGGTCATGAGCAATCCCTGCAATCTTGGCATCCTGCTCCGTAACACCCTCCGTAGCATCAATAACCACAATGACCACATCTGCCCGCTCCACTGCTGTCACCGTACGGATAATACTGTAACGCTCCAGATCCTCTTTTACTTTATTTTTACGTCTGAGACCTGCCGTATCGATAAATACATAATCCTTTTTATTGTGGCGGACAACCGTATCAATGGCATCACGGGTGGTTCCGGCAATATCGGATACAATAACACGGTCTTCACCTGTCAGTCTGTTTATAATAGAAGATTTACCCACATTCGGTTTTCCGACGATTGCCACCCTGGGACGCTCATCTTCCGCTTCCTCCTGACTTCTCTCAGGAAAATGTGCTGCAACCGCTTCCAGAAGATCCCCGATTCCCAGCCGGCTGGCGGCGGAAACAGGAATGGGATCTCCTATACCCAGATTATAAAACTCATATACATCTGCCATAAATTTCTGGAAACTGTCCACTTTGTTCACTGCCAGAATAACCGGTTTTCTGGAACGGCGCAGCATATCTGCCACCTTGGTATCCGCATCCTGCATACCCTGACGCACATCCGTCATGAAAATGATCACATCTGCCGTATCAATGGCGATCTGCGCCTGCGAACGCATCTGGGAAAGAATCACGTCTCCGCTGTCCGGTTCAATACCGCCTGTATCTATCAGGGTAAATGTGGTATTCAGCCAGGTACAGTCTGCATAGATTCTGTCTCTGGTTACACCAGGCGTATCCTTCACGATGGAAATATTACTTCCCGCTATTGCATTAAATAATGTAGACTTGCCAACGTTTGGACGTCCTACAACTGCCACAATTGGTTTACTCATCTGGTATCTCCTTTTCTCAAATCACTGTCAGTCTGCCGGTTCATAGGGACGGAAACGATCTGTCTTGCCGCATAGATTCCCCAGACCGGTAATCTCTCCAACCAGGTCGTATCCGCTTGATTTTACACTAACAACAGGAACTTGTAAAGCATTTTGTACTTCCTTTACTGTCATATCATCCAGAAAAACCTCTTCACCGCTGCGAAGCATGTTAATGGGAATCAGTACTCTGCTTCCCAGATTTCTGCCTGATAGCTGCTCTGTCAGATCCTGTCCTGTAATCAGACCTGATACAGTGATCATCTCACCGAAAAACCTGTTTGAAACAGCTGCCAGATCTACTTTAATGCACGGGAATTTTTCCTGAATCCAGTCCACACACTTCTTCAGATAGGGAAATGCCAGCTGCCCGGTAGCTATGGTCAAATGATCCGTACGTTCATCTCCTTCTATTGCAGTGAGAGCATCCCTGGTTTCCTCCATCAAAAGCCTGAGCATGCCTACACCGTTCTCCAGCTGAGGATACCCGTCATAATTTTCTTCGGAAGGCAGCTCCCGCCCCGCCAGAATATAGAATTCATCACTGGCATGAACAAAATGAATTCCGAACCTTTCCATACACAGTCCCTGTACTTCTTCTATCAGATCAATGGTACGGGACGCATCCTGCGGAGTGAAAGGCTCCAGGGGACAAAGTCCCTCGCGATATTTCGTCAGTCCCACAGGAACTACGGATACACTGCGCATAACAGGACAGTAACTTACCAGATCCTGTAAAGTCTTTTTCAGCTCCTCACCATCATTATACCCCTTACAAAGCACAATCTGTCCATTCATTTCAATTTCATGCTCAAAAAAATAATCAATTTTCTTCAGAGCACGACCGGCAAACCGGTTATGAAGCATCCGGCAGCGAAGCTCGGGGTTTGTGGTATGAACTGAAATATTGATGGGACTCAGATGATACCTGACAATTCTTTCCATATCCCTGTCCTTCAAATTGGTCAGAGTAATATAATTCCCCTGAAGGAATGAAAGACGCGCATCATCATCTTTGAAATACAGTGTTTCCCGCATTCCCGGGGGCATCTGATCAATAAAGCAGAAAATACATTTATTGCTGCAGGAACGATACTCATCCATCAGACCATTCTCGAAAACAAGTCCAATGTCCTCTCCATATTCTTTTTCAATCTCAAGCTCCCACTCTTCACCATCCGGCTTTCGGATCAGTAAGGTCAGTTCCTCATCTTCCGCATAAAACTGATAATCCAGTATATCTTCAATTTCCATATCATCAATCTGCAGAAGCATATCTCCCGGTTCAATCTCCATCTCTTCAGCGATGGAACCCGGTACTACTCCACAGATGACATGTTCTTTTTTCTTCACTTTTCATTCCTCCTGTAAGGTGTGTTCTCTAATCATACCAATTCCCGTGGCTTTTTTCAAGGATTGTAATATGGAAACTATAAAATCTGCAAAAAACCGGTTCTTTGCAAAGAATTTACAAAAGCATAAAATCTGCTTGACCTGACATCAAGATAATGTTATAAAGATAATGAATCATTATGAGTGGCCGGCAGAGTTGTGTTCTGCCGGGAGAGGGAGAAATAAATATGACGAAAGATTATACTTTTGGCGATGCACTGCCAGTAGCGCCTTTACGTATTGCTGCCCTGAAGAGCTGCCAGGAACTGGGCAAAAAGGTGGACGACTACATCGTTCAGTTCCGTAAAAACGATTATGAGACGCTCAGGCAGGTTCAGGACACTACGCTTGATCTTCGTGGTTATGACAGAGACAGTTATCTGATTCAATGTGACTGTCCCCGGTTCGGAAGCGGTGAAGGAAAAGGCGTGATTAATTCTTCCGTACGCGGAAGCGATCTTTTTGTTATGGTAGATGTAATGAATCACAGTCTGACGTATAACGTTTGCGGCAATGTAAATCACATGTCGCCCGATGATCATTTTGCTGACCTGAAGAGAATCATCTCCACAGCTCAGCCCAGTGCACACCGCATTAACGTTATTATGCCGTTCCTGTATGAAAGCAGACAGCATAAGAGAACAAAGCGGGAGTCTCTTGACTGTGCCTATGCACTGGAAGAACTTGTCAATATGGGGATTGACAGTATCATTACCTTTGACGCACATGATCCCCGGGTTCAGAATGCCATTCCTTTATTTGAGTTCAACAATTTCATGCCCACTTATCAGTTCATAAAGACACTGTTCCAGGCAGAACCGGATCTGAAGATTGACAAGGATCATGTCATGATTATAAGCCCGGATGAAGGCGCCATGTCACGTGCCGTTTATCTGGCCAACAATATCGGTGTGGATATGGGTATGTTTTACAAGCGGCGCGATTATTCCCGTGTAATCAACGGACGTAATCCCATTGTGGCCCATGAGTTTCTGGGAAGCAGCGTAGAAGGAAAGACTGTCATTATCATCGACGATATGATTTCTTCCGGCGAAAGCATGCTGGATACCTGCCGTGAATTAAAAGACCGCAAAGCCAAACGTGTTATTGTTTTATGTACGTTCGGTCTGTTTACAAGCGGTTTTGAAAAATTCGATGAATTCTATAACAACGGCTATATTGACCGGGTCATCACAACCAATCTGAATTACAGACCTGCAGAGCTTTTTGAAAAGCCCTGGTATCTGGAAGCAGATATGAGCAAGTACCTGGCAGCTATCATCAATACCATCAATCATGATGTTTCCATCTCTGATCTGATGACACCTACGGCGAAGATTCAGAAAACCGTAAGGCTTTTTAATGAAGGCATTTATGTGGCTGACTAACCATTGAAAGCCCATTTTGCAATATTTTTCTGCCAGTCAGCCTGACTCCCGGCGCATCGGGAGTCAGGCTGATTTTTTGTATGACCTGTATCTCCTGTTCCTGTAACCTGCCTCTTAAGATAAAACGAAGGGAGCTTCTGAAAATTACAGAAACCCCCTGATTTTTTTAACTGTTTTACATAAAACTGATAATATCCGGTACCGGCTGCACGGTTTTATGAATATCGGAAGCATACAGAACAGGGCCTTCCCCTTCGTAATCCTTCCAGTATTCAATATTTACTTTGGCAGTCACTTCCACCCAGTCACGATCAGCAAATTTGTCTGCTTTGCTGCTTTTTACCACAAATCCGAAGAAAGCCATATCATCTTCGCAGCAGGTATTGACCAGACGACCGGGAACAAAAGCATTTTTCGGGAAATCACCGGGATGCATGACAAGCCCTTTATAACGAACCACTTTACCGTCATAACGGCCAGGATTATCCAGAGCATCCATATACCAGATCGCATATGCGGGCCCTTCCAGATCGATGATATCCGCATTCAGGTCATACGGGAGATCTTCTTCTGTCATCTCCTGTACCTCTCCCTCTTCATCTTCAAATATCACTTCGGCATTCATATTGACAGCCTGTACAGTCCTGCGCAGAGGAGCCAGATCCTCCACTTCATCACAACGGTTGAAAATTACCATATCGGAATTCTTAACCATCTCACCGAAAAGTGATTTCATATTTTTATAGAAAACTTCAAATGTGGAGGCATCCACATGAGTAATCTGCTGTTCGATCATCCAGTCAGCAGGAAGTGTTTTATTGCGCATCAGCCACATTCCATTGTATTCAATGATGATTCTCTCCGGATGATGCTTTGCTGCAATGGCAGACAGATTCTCAGGTGTAAACTCAGACTCTTCTTCAATCAATTCTACTGAAGTATGAGTTGACTCCAGAAGCTCCTCATCGTATTCCTCCATCCCCTCTTCGCACAGCAAAAGCAGGGTTTCTCCCTCTATCTGAAAATAATCCTGTTCCAGGGTAAAAGCAATAAATGAAGTTTTCCCGCTTTCAAGAAAACCATTGATCATATATACAGGTATCGTTTCATTTCTTTTGAACATAACTCAGCCTTTCTCCAGTATAAATCACATCATGAACTAACTTATGCCTCAAATACGGATCAGTCATTAAGAAACAGTTTTTTAACTGCATCTTCTTTTACACCGGAACCGATTACCACAATCTTACCGGTAATATCTGCTGCGCCGGCACGAACTTCCATTTCCTCAGGCACATAATCAAAATGGATCCACTCTTCACCTTCGGATGAAGCTACCATGCCTTTGGCACGCAGAATCATGCCATATTTTTCCTCATCTGCCAGTTCATTCAGCTTCATGGCAATATCCGCCTGTGTATATTTTTTAATTGTTTCCATACCTATGCTGGCAAATACTTCATCGGCATGATGATGGTGATGGTGTTCATGGCCGCAGCATTCCTCATCGTGATCATGATGATGGTGATGGTCGTGGCCGCAACATTCCTCATCGTGATCATGATGGTGATGGTCGTGGCCGCAGCATTCCTCATCGTGATCATGATGGTGATGGTCGTGGCCGCAGCATTCCTCATCGTGATCATGATGATGGTGATGGTCGTGGCCGCAGCATTCCTCATCATGATCATGATGATGGTGTTCATGTTCTTCCATCTCCTTCAGAAGCTGAACTGCCATACTGTCCTTTTCACCTTCCATGGCAGCAAGAATCTGCTCTCCGGTCAGCTGTTCCCAGGGAGTTGTAATAATCTGTGCGGTCTGGTTGATCTCACGGATCAGCGCAATAGTTTTTTCAATTTTATCCTGTTTCATGAAACCGGTACGGCTCAGAATAATTGTTCCGGCTGTTGCAATCTGATCATTATAGAATTCACCAAAGTTCTTCATATACATCTTTGCTTTGGAAGCATCCACAACGGCTGCTGCGCTGTTAAAGCTGGCTTCGGAATTATCATTCAGTACGCTGACTGCGCGGACAACATCGGAAAGCTTGCCGACACCGCTGGGTTCAATAATAATACGATCCGGATGATACTGGCTCATTACTTCTTTCAGAGAAGTTTCAAAATCGCCCACCAGTGTACAGCAGATACATCCGGAATTCATCTCGCGAATCTCAATTCCCGCTTCTTTCAGAAATCCTCCATCGATACCGATCTCACCGAATTCATTTTCAATCAGAACGGTCTGCTGTCCGTTTAATGCCTCAGAAAGCAGCTTTTTAATCAAAGTTGTTTTTCCGGCACCAAGAAAACCAGAAATAATATCTATTTTTGTCATTATTGACACATCCTTTCCCAACATATGCACAAACATCTGCCCTGCTATTCCAACTCTCATGGCAGGGAATTTCCAAAAGTTTCATAAGCCTGTCATTTACTGCATCAGCTGCTGGTAAATTCTGCAGGTCAATTTCAAACTATAGCACAATCCCAAAGGAAATGCAAGTTTTCCGAAGATTTCCATCCTGCTGCTATATATAGATTGCTTCTTCTCCCAATTCGTACGGAGTCTCCTGATATACATAAAAATTCAACCAGTTGGTGTATAAAAGGTTGGCATGACTTCTCCATGTCAGAAGAGGAAATGCATCAGGATCATTATCCGGATAATAATTAACCGGAAGAGCCGGATCCAGTCCCCGGCCAACATCACGCTTGTACTCTTCATTCAATGTCATGCGGTCATATTCAGGATGACCGAATACGAAAATACGTTTTCCATCCACACTCATAACCAGATAAACACCTGCCACGTCCGATTCCGCACAGATAATCAAATCGGGGTTTTCCAGAATTTCCCTGCGATTAACGGTAGTGTAACGGGAATGAGGTGCTGTAAACTGATCATCAAAACTTCTGACCAGAGGAATCTTGCGATCCGTAACCTTCTGGGTATAAATACCGGACAGCTTTGTCTTCATGAGATGCTTGTTGATTCCATAATGATAATAAAGTCCCGCCTGTGCACCCCAGCAGATGTGAAGTGTGGAAGTTACATGTGTTTTACTCCACTCCATAATGGTAGTTAATTCCTCCCAGTAATCCACTTCTTCAAAAGGCATCTGCTCCACAGGAGCTCCTGTAATGATCATTCCATCAAAATGTTTTCTCTTTACATCTTCAAAGCTCTGATAAAATTTATTCAGATGACTGATGGAAGTATTTTTGGAAACATGATCTGTCACATTCAGGAAGTCCACCTCAACCTGAAGCGGCGTATTGGAAAGTGCACGATAAAGTTGTGTTTCCGTATCCTGCTTGATTGGCATCAGATTCAAAAGCAGAATCTGCAGCGGGCGAATATCCTGAGTTCTTGCCCGTTCCTCCCCCATCATGAAAATATTCTCCGATTCCAGTATGGAACGGGCCGGAAGTCCGTCCTGTATTCTGATTGGCATAATTATTTCCTCCGTTTTTTATCGTTTGATTTCCGTTTTATTTTTCCGATCCGATCATGGAAAGAAAATCCTCCTCTGAAAGAATCGGGATCTGAAGTTCTCTGGCTTTTTTATTTTTGGAAGAGCCTGAGGTTACATCATTATTGATCAGATAACTGGTTTTTGAAGTCACCGAGCCGGTTACCTTTCCGCCAAGCTGTTCTATTTCAGCTTTCAGCGCATTGCGGTTGGCATAATGGCTGAGCGATCCGGTAATTACAAAAACCTTCCCGGCAATAGGGCTCTCTGCTGCTGCCCGTTCTTTTTCCAGATGAAGCTCTTCAAGAATCGCATAATACCCTTTTCGATTGTCATCTGATGTAAAATAAGCTTCCACAGCAGCGGCCGTTACAGGCCCGATTCCTTCTATTGAAACCAGTTCCTCAGCCGTGGCATCTGCAATCCGTTCCGGATCCTGATCAAAATAATTGCAGATCAGTCTTGCCGTCGCAGGCCCCACGCCCTCCATGCCCAGACTGTAAATTACACGGGCAATGGTAGTGTTTCTTGACTTTTCAATGGACGCCATAAGTTTTTCATAAGACTTTTCGCCCATGCCGTCCATCTCCACAATCCGGTCTCTGTACTGATCCAGATGATACAGATCAGCAAAGCTGTGAATCATGCCTGCTGCCACCAGCTTCTCCAGCGTTGCTTCGGAAAGCCCGTCCATATTCATGGCGTCCCGGCTGACAAAGAGAGCAAGTCCCTTGATTTTTTTAGCTGTACAGGCCGGATTTGTGCAGTACAGACTTTTCGCTTCATTAATCATACGGGTTTCGACAGGACCTGCGCAGACCGGACAATGATCCGGGATACGGACAGAAGCGCTTCGGGTAAGATTTTCCGCAATCTGAGGAATGATCATATTTGCTTTATACACGGTAATCCGGTCTCCTTCTCCCAGCTCCAGAGATTCTACAATACTCAGATTGTGGACACTGGCTCTGCTGACCGTTGTTCCCTCCAGCTGAACCGGTTCAAAAACAGCTACAGGATTAATCAGGCCGGTCCTTGAAGCACTCCACTCCACATATTTCAACCTTGTTTCAGCCGTTTCATCAGCCCACTTAAACGCAATGGAATCCCTGGGAAATTTTGCCGTCCTTCCAAGACTGTTTCCATAAGCAATATCTTCATAAACTAAAACCAGACCATCGGAAGGCACATCCATATCCGATACTCTCTCTGCAAATTTCAGGACTTCTTCCTCAATAGTATCCGGCGAAACTTTTACATACTCCACCACGTCAAATCCCTGAGTCTCCAGCCATCTGAACTGTTTTTCTCTTGAAGCAAAATCCATCCCTTCCGCGGATACCAGACTGAATGCATAAAAATGCACACTTCGGGAGGCAGTCACTTCGCTGTTAAGCTGCCTTACGGAACCGCTGCACAGATTTCTCGGATTCTTATAACGGGCATCCACATCTTCAATTTCATGGTTGATCCGGTTAAAAGTACTGTAGGGAATTACTGCTTCCCCCCGGAGAACCAGTTCTCCCTTAAATGCAATCTGCAGAGGAATATTTACAAAGGTCCTGGCATTGGAAGTAATTACTTCTCCCACTTCACCATTTCCCCGTGTAACCGCTTTTTCCAGCTTTCCGTCACGGTAAGTCAGGACAATTGTCAGGCCATCCAGTTTCCAGGAAAGGATTCCTTCCCGTCCATTCAGCCAGCTTTTCAATTCCGCAGCGCTTTTTGTTTTATCAAGAGAAAGCATTGGAGACCCGTGAGGCTCCTTGGGAAGCTCCGTCAGCAGTTCATAACCCACATGAATGGTCGGACTGGCTGCCATAACAATACCGGTCTGTTTTTCCAGCTCCACCAATTCGTCATAAAGAGCATCATACTCATAATTGCTCATGATCTCCGTATTTTCCTGATAATATGCTTTTGATGCACCATTCAGGATCTCAATCAGTTCCTTCATGCGTTTTGACTGATCCACTTTTGCCTCCTGTTCTCTGCTTATAAGACAGATTTGATGAATTTTCCAGCAATGTCATCAATTTTTCATATTCAGTACCGGTGATCTCCCGATACTGACCCACTTCCAGATCACCCAGACGTACATTCAGCACACGGACACGTTTCAGCTGCGTCACCCTGTAATCCAGATATTCACACATACGGCGGATCTGACGGTTCAAACCCTGAGTCAGTACAATACGGAATACGTTCTTCCCCAGCGCGTCTACCTGACAGGGGCGCGTCATCACAACAGGTGCATCATCCTCCGTCATGAATGAACCGCTTCTTCGAACTTTATTGGTATCAGGAATCGGAACCCCCTGGCGCATGGCAGTCAGAAAATCCCTGGTCAGGGGTTTGTTCACCTGCACAATATATTCTTTCTCATGCCGGTTGGAGCCTCTCAGAATCCGATTCACCAGATCCCCCTGATTTGTCATGAGAATCAGTCCTTCAGAATCTTTATCCAGACGCCCTACCGGATAAATTCTCACCGGATAATGAAGAAAATCAACAATATTGTCTTTCTCCTTTTCCGCAGTTGTACATACAATTCCTCTCGGTTTATTTACTGCCAGCAAAACCGGCCTCGCTTTTTCTCCTACCAGATGTCCGTCTGCCCTGATTTCCATATCCGGTGTTACTTTCATACCGGTACGGGCCGGTTCTCCGTTTACCAGAATCCGCCCTTCCTCAATCATGGCATCCGCCTGACGCCTTGAACAGACACCTGCCTCACTTAAATATTTATTCAGTCTGACCGGTTCCATCTTTTCCTCCATCCTCTTTGTCATAAATAAACATGGCGTCCCCAAAGCTGAAGAAACGATAACGCTCTTTAATTGCTTCCTCATAAGCTTTCATAACCTTTTCTTTTCCTGCCAGCGCGGAAATCAGCATCAGCAGCGTAGATTGCGGCAGATGAAAATTGGTAATCAGCGCATCCAGAATTTTAAACTCAAATCCGGGATAAATAAAAATCTCCGTCCAGCCGCTGCCGGCTTTCACATGACCCCTGCGGTCTGCAGCTGATTCCAGGGTACGACAGCTGGTGGTTCCCACAGCAATAACACGGCGTCCTTCCTCTTTTGCCCGGTTTATCAGCTCTGCCTGATCCGCCTCAATGGAATAAAACTCCGAATGCATGTGGTGCTCCTCCACCTTATCCACTTTCACAGGCCGGAAAGTTCCCAGCCCCACATGTAAAGTTACTTCTGCAATCTGCACTCCCATATCACGGATTTCCTGCAGCAGCTCTTTTGTAAAATGCAGACCTGCCGTCGGTGCAGCTGCAGAACCTTCATATTTCTCATATACAGTGGAATACCGGCTTCTGTCTTCCAGCTTATGAGTAATATAAGGTGGAAGAGGCACCTGCCCCAGCTGATCCAGAATTTCGTTGAAAATACCTTTATAACTGAAACGGATCAGGCGGTTTCCTTCTTCCACCACATCAATAACCTCGCCCTTCAGCAGGCCGTCTCCAAAATCAATGACCGCACCGGGTTTCGCTTTTTTCCCCGGTTTTACAAGTGTTTCCCATACATCGCCGCCTTTATTCTTCAGAAGCAGAATCTCAATGGCAGCACCTGTTCCTTCCTTCACTCCGTAAAGTCTTGCAGGAATTACTTTCGTATTATTAATCACAAGCACATCTCCGGCCCGCAGATAAGATCTGATATCCCTGAATGTTCTGTGCTCGATGTCACCGGTTTTTCTGTCCAGAACCAGAAGCCGGGAAGATGCACGGTCTTCCAGAGGATCCTGCGCAATCAATTCTTCCGGCAGCTCATAATCAAATTCTTTAACATCCATGTTCAATTCTCCTCTATATACAATAAAGAGGTGCTGAAATCAGCACCTCCTGTTCATCAATACTATACCTGGCTATTTCTGCAGATATTCCGTTGCCACATAGACAGTTTTACCATCATAGACAATCTTGCTCCACTTGGAATCATAACCGGTTCGTTTTACCTTGGTGCCTCCCGGCAGCGTACCTACAACCTCTGCATTCGCATCAGGCTGCTTTCTCATACGGACATTCTGGGTCGCTTCCACTGTCTCATCAACACTCTTGAAAGATACTCCCAGATCCGGTTTCTTTTTGCCTAATAATTCAGATAGAATGTAAGCTTTTCCACCTTTATAGCTGACAACTGTCCAGTCACCTTTTGTCCCCAGAGCTGTTATGGAATCTCCTGCAATCAGCTTACCCAAAAGTTTGGAATCTGCTGATGCTTTCTTCCTGATATTCAGATTCTCCTGGGCATACATGGTGGTCTTTTTCTCAAAAGCCTTATACTCCGTCTCCTTCGCAGTTGTCTCAGGAGCTTTTGTAGTTTCTTCCTTTTTGGTCTCTTCTTTTGTCGTCTCAGCCTTTGTTGTCTCAGCTTTTGTTGTCTCAGCTTTTGTCGTCTCGTCTTTACCGGTCTCCGCTTCTGTTTCCTTCTTTGCGGTTGTTTCCGCAGCACTGGATTCTTCCGCAGAGCTTTCTTCTGTGCCGGCGCCTTCATTGAGTTTTGCAATCAGATCAGTAAGCTTCTGATCCGACTTTGCAGCCTGGGTAAGAGCATCATTCACACTCTTTACCAGATTCTGAGCACTGTCACTTGCCTGGACTTCCTCAAGCCAGGAGGCAACTTCACCGTCAACAGAACCATTATTAATGTACAGTGTGCCATCTTCATTGGTACATACATACTCTCTGATCATGCTGGGAGCCAGTGTATCAATGTTTTTAAATTTCACTTCATAGTATACGTAAACAACATAAGTATTATCCAGTAAACCTTTTTTGGAATAGCATTTTATATTCTGATAATCCTCAATATATTCGCTTTCCTTGGCAACCGTATCTTTATCCGGAGCATTCACCATAATCTTACCAAGAGCTTCCACATCTCCTTTTGCAAGATCTGCAAAATAGGTTGTAAAGAGTTCATTGATAGCGGGATCTGTATCTTCTGTTAATTCAATGGCAGCATCTGCTGAACCATTCGTCTCATTCTCAATGGGGATAATACCGGTATCGCTTTCTTCCTCTTTATCCTTACTGCCTGAAGACGAACAGCCTGACAGAATAAACATAAACATCACAGCAAACATGCAGATCAAGGATATATGTCTGAAAAACAGACTGTGTTTTCTGCCTGCCTGCGGGTGCCCAGTCTCACTTTCTCTGGTCATCTGTTTCCTCCTTTTCAGATTTACGACGTAGCCGCATAATTTTCTACGTTAGTTATGATAACAAAAGACCTGTGAAAAAGCAAGAGATTTTACGGAATTATTACGTAAATATGAAATTTCTTCCATTAAAATTTTTTTAAGCCTGTTAACAGAAAATAAATTTTAGAAAATATTTAAAAAGTACTTGCAAAATCCTCCCAAACCATGTATACTGACGAAGATGCATCTGTAGCTCAGTGGATAGAGCAGTGCCCTCCGGAGGCATGTGCGCAGGTTCGACTCCTGTCAGATGCATTTTTTTGTTGTCTCAATTGCCTTCCCGGACGTGATCAGTTTCCAGAATACTTCCACGGACGGCTCCAGGAGTTCATCCGGATATTCATAATTTTCCGTGTGAAGCGGCGCATGATCAATGCCGGAACCGATACCAAAAAAAGCTCCCTTACATTTTTTCAGGTAATGTCCGAAATCCTCGCTCCACCGCATGGGTATTTCCAGAACTGTTCCGCTGCAGATTTTCAGAACCTTTTCTGCACATTCCCGGTCATTTTCCGTGGAAGGAAATACATCCTGCTGCCCGGAATTAAACTCCAGACCATATTCCCGGGCCAGATCCCGGGCACAGCCGACGACTTTTCCATAAAGCATATTCAGGTCAGAATCATATTCCCCGCGCAGTGTCAGCCAGATCCGGGCATCTGCTGCTGCCGCACCAAATGCTTTTTCTCCCATCTGCACACCGATCACCGTGCAGAGAACCATTCCTCTGTACAGTTCCGGTGCACAGATGGATGGAAGTCCGCAGAGAAATCTGCCCACTGCTTCAGCCGGCGATCTGCCGTTTTCCGGATAGGCGGCATGTGCCGCTTTTCCTTTCAGAGTCAGTGTCACTCCCTGTGAGGCACACGCAAATGTCCCCGGACGTGTGGTCACCTGCCCCAGCGCAATCCCCGGAAGATTATGTGCTCCATATATCTCATTAATATCCTCTTTCTTAAAAAGCTCCATGCAGCTCTCTGCCCCGGCTCCTGTCTCTTCAGACGGCTGAAAAAGCAGAAACACATCCCGTCCTGTCATATGTTCTTCCAGAAGCAGAGCAATCCCGCATAAAACGGCACTGTGGCCGTCATGGCCGCACAGATGCGCCGCTCCTCCTTCCGGTAAAGCCAGCGCATCATAATCCGCACGAAGCGCAATGGAAGGTTTCTCTTTGTTTTTTTCCCGATGTGCAGCATAGAATCCGTCCCCGCAGGAATGCAGCTCCAGCCCGGTATTATTTTTGAGAAAATCCATCAGTATTTTTTTCGTCTGCTTCTCCTGCCCCGAAATTTCCGGACATTCATGAAGAATCTGCCGCAGCTTTACTATCTGATCCAGAATCCGTTGTTCCATAAAACTCTCCCCCTGTTATGATTCCTGATTTTACCACAGCCACCTTCATATCAGAACAGACGCATCTGTTCAACCACTTCAATCTGTGATACCACCATCTCTTCCGGCTCATTGCCCCTCAGGTGCTCTGCTTTCAGGTACTGCATTCCGTTTTTCAGACTGGCTGATACCAGGTTCATGACATAGATATTGTCAAACCGGTTATAAATGGATTCTCCGCCCAGACCGGTCAGACAGATCAGCTGGGTATTTGTTTTTTTCGCCATATCCATCAGTGGAATCAGCAGATGAGAGGCATTGGTCTGTGCAAAGGGATTGTCCATAACCAGTACTTTTCCTTCGTTATGATCGGAGAAAATATCCGTTTCATCTTTCCTCATGTAGCAGAGCAGGCTTGAGAGAATCACAAACGCGGATAAAAAGCCCTCTCCGCCGGAGTTTCTTGTTACCTCTGTCCATGTGATGGGGTATTCCCTCTGAGCTTCGATTTTGTACAGACGGATCTGTATGTTGCTTATGCCGATTACGGTATCATACAGATTCCTTGTAGTCATACGTGTTCCGAAATATTCCTGTGCATTTTCGTTGCGCTCAAAAATTTCAATTCCCTTTCGGGTCATCTCATCAATAAGATCCACCAGACGAATATGATACAGGTTCTCATTTTCATTCCACGCAGGAAGCTGGATTTTCAGCATTTTAATGGAACGGCCGCGAACATTGATGGTGGAGTTCTGATCAATTTTTCCCAGATTGGAATGTACTTCCCTGATATAATCTTCCAGAAGTTCCACGATCCGGTTTTTTTCCTTTTCAACCAGGGAAATATCCACTTCCAGTTTTTCCATAAGCCCATCATACGACTGAATCGTGGTGTCCAGCTGGCGCAGCACCTGACCGGCATTGCCGGAAAGAGCCAGCATGGATTCCAGAGGTTTTCTGTAATATTCTTCCTGGAATACACTCTGACGGATCATCTGATTCAGCACATATGCCAGCCGGTCTCCCGCATCCCTGCGATCCCGGATAAACTGATTGTAATCCCTGACCAGAATCCCTTTGAAATTGCGCAGCTGTTTCCTGTCCATATCTGCAAAATCCTCCTCGAAAATCATCTCTTCCGGTGCTTTAAATTCGCTGTACTCGGATAGAGCCGTCAGATTCTCTTCATAACCCTGAAGACGGGTTTCCATGGATTCATTCTGCTTTTCCAGCTCCTGTTTCCGGTACTGGAGCTGCTTTTTACGTGCATCAAAATCCCGATCCTGAATCTGTGACCGGGACAGTGGCTGATCTTTGCCGCATTCCAGCTTCATCCGGCTCATCCGGTCCTCAATCTGACCTGCAAGAACTGCCAGCCTTTTATCCTCTTCATTCCACTGACTTTTTTTAATCTCCAGTTTCAGATTACAGTCCTCCAGCATTGCCTCCTGATGCTGCTCCTCCCTGCGGTTATAGAGGATATCCTTCCAGTCTCCTGATTTCAGACGATATTTTTTTCTCAGATATTCCAGTTCCTCACATGCCTGGGAGAAGCGTTTCAGGCTTCTCTGCTCCTGCTGTTCCAGATCCTGGATTTCCTTTGACATGAGGGAAGTAATGGCCAGATACTGGTTTTCCATCACAGAAACACTTTCGTACGTTTTCAGCAGTTCAGCCAGGATATCAGCATTCTGCTCATAACGTTCATATTTCTGTCCTTTTTCCTTAAACTGATCCATTTCACGGAGAAATTCCGACTGTTTATTATCACAGGTAACCTTCTGTTCCTGAAGCTGCTCCAGAGAAGCCCTGGATATTTCCTGAAATTCCTCATATCCTTTCTTTTCCTTCCGGCATTTATCCAGATCCCTGCGCTCTTCTTCATATATTTCATAAGCCCCACACAGCAGTTCGAAGTCCTCCAGCTGCTGTATTTTTCTGTCCATTTCTTTATCAGACTGCCGGATTTCCGCTTCCAGCTGCTGTTTTTCCGCTTTTATCTGAGAAACCTCTCCTGAGAGTCTCTGAATCTCCTGATTTCCCTGTTCCAGCCGGTCAGCAAGCTGTTTCAGTTTTTCCTGTACTTCATGATATTTTTTCTGATCAGTCTCCTGATTACGAATGGTCTGCTGCCTGTCAAAATACTCCTCGTATTCCTTCTGACGAACCAGAACAGCTTCCTGTTTTCTCCTGATCTGATCCTGCTTTTCTTCTGCCATCCGGTTTAATTTTTCCTGATCCAGCAGCTCATGATTAAAAAAGAGATAAAAACTGACACCATCCAGACCAATGACCGGTCCGCTTTTTGCTGCCATATCTTTTTTATCCAGATGTTCTCTGAGTACAACAGGAATCGGAAACGAAGTGAAAACACTCCCCGCATGGGCGGACAGTTTTTCCAGATCTGCTGCAGAAAGAATCAGCGCATAAGGCAGGAAAGGCAGCCTTTTAAGGATTTCCCGGTTTTTCTCAGGGGCATAACCGTTTTTCTGAAGCCATTCCATTCCGTAAACCAGAGGAATTCCCATGTTTTTCAGTTCATTTTCCAGTTTTACCGGCAATTCCAGCCAGGTTCCTTTTGTCAGCTTCTGATATTCCTTCTGAAGCTCATCCTCTTCCCGTTCCAGATTCCGTTTGAGAGCAGCGATTTCCTGCAGCTTCCGCTCCGATGCATCCAGAATCTTCTCCAGGTGAAACAGATTCGTTTCATCCAGATCCAGATATTTCAGACAGATGCGGCGGAATTCCAGTTCCTTATCATATCGTTCCATCTGCAGTTTCTGCTGTTTCTCTTCCTCTTCCAGACGGATGGAAAGTCCGCGAAGATCGGAAATATCCCTCTCCAGCCTTTTCTCCTTTTCCCCTGCCGTTTCCAGCTGCTGGCGTTTCCTGGTCCGGTCATGACGCATCTGCTCCAGTCCCCGGTCATATTTACTTTTGCAAATATCCAGAAAACCCGGTTCATATTCCCCCAGAACATTGCGTGAAAAATCCTCTCCATACCGGCTGTTATAACGGATTTCCTGCTGATCGTAGGATTTCACACTGCTTTTCAGAGCACCTTCCCGCAGCGTTGCTGCACGAATCTGATCCTCCAGAGTCCGGATATTCTCCTTTTCCTGTGTCATTTTATCTGAAAGCTGCTCCATGAGAGTCTGATTTTCCGTCTGCTTTTTCTGATTCACGCTGATTAGTTCTGTATAACAGGCTTTCAGGGCAGAACCCAGGCGAATCCGTTCCGGCTCCAGCTCCTGCTCGTGTTTTTTTGATACCTGAATCCGCTGGCGGATCAGTCCCAGTTCATCTGCAGCTTCGTTCACCTTTCCCTGCTGTCCCGCACAGATCAGCAGATGGAGCTGATGATTGATTTTATCCGCCTGCCGCTCCAGCACATCCCGTTCCGCGGAAATCATCTCCTGGTTGCTGAATGCATATTCCTGCTGTCTTTTCAGTTCATGAATCTCAAAGGACAGCTTTTCATATTCAATCCAGGCAGCCTGCTGTCTGATTTCATCAATTTTTCCTGAAAGTTCATTCTTTTCCTCTTCTGTCAGATCCCGAAGCCGATTCAGTTCCGCCATAAAACAGGCAATCCTGCTTTCCTGCTGCTGCTTTTTCTGCTCTGCGGCTTCACAGATTTCAGCCTTTTCCCGAACCTGTACAGCCTCCTGCTTAAACTGCCGGATGGTATCACGGCGTTTGATTTTGGAACGGTTATCCTTGTACTGACCCACATATTTTTCCAGAATTACCTGAAATTCTTTCATGCGGTTTTTATCTTTATTCAGCTTACCCTCCACAGCCTCCAGAAACCACTTCTCAACCAGTCCTTTTTCATCTCTGCAGTCGGCAAACAGATCGGAAAGGCCGGATTCCTTCAGATTAACCTTTTTGATAATATTTTCCCATTCCTTATAGTTGATCTGATACTCCTTCAGCTTTTCAAAATACTGTCGGGACTGAGCTGTGTTGGTCATATCATAACAGAAAAAATTGAGACTGCTGTCTTTTTTATAAGACTCAAACAGATTTCTGCAGGCGGAAAAATTTTTCAGGATCATGCCGCGTTTCCCTTTTTCCACCACAGGAAGATGGCTGATGTCCTGAAGACAGGGCTCCCTGTATTCGTTGATCAGATTAATGATTTCCAGATTTTCACCGCTGGTATTTTCACTATCCTGGCTTCTTCGTATCATCATACCCGTCATCACATAGCCGGCTCCCCGGTCCAGCACCCATTCCACAAGAATAAAGGAAGGTTTCCCGGTTGTGAAGTAACTTTCAAAAGGCCTGTCCTTGGCATCCCGATACCGTTTGTGTACGAAAGGCGCAGTCATCATCTGCACCAGTACAGATTTTCCGCCTCCGTTTCGCAGGGACATGAGCGTACTTTCACCGTTAAAATGGAACGTCTCATCATTCACACGTATGGCATTGTTGTTATAATTCAGATTGATCAGACGCAGCGCATTGATTTTACTCATGTTCCGTCACCCCCAGTACCCGCATGACACGCTGATAATTGTTCTGATTCAGCAGGTTCCAGTCCATAAAATTATCCAGCTTTTTCGTTGTTTTAATCATCTCATCCTGTTCCACATATTCCACCAGTCCCTGTTTCTGCAGAAATGTAAGAATGGCATACAGAAAACCTTCTTTTGTGGTTTTTGCCCGCGAACCTTTCTCATCAGAACGAAGTGCCTCATAAGCCTCCAGCATATCTGAAAAAGCAATTCCTTTCTGCTCCTGCTCCTCTTCTGCCGCTTCGGCACCTTCTTTCAGTCGTCTGGAAATACAGTTCTGCAGTTCTCCTGCCCGCATATACTCCCGGGACTTGCTGCTGCTTCCCTGCCCGTCATAAAATTCCACCAGCAAAGTGAGAATCACAAATTGAGACAGATAGTAGTCCCTGTCCGTACCCCCGGATCTGCAGAGAACCGTTTTTAACTGCGCTTTGGAAAAACCGAGAAAATTATTCTCTTCTCTGGGAATCAGATAAATCACATTGCCGTAACGTTCAATATTGCTGTCCGCAGCCTCTCCCTGAGATTTCACCAGGTTCTGTATCTCTTCCCGTTCTGCATATGCCTTAAACAGAGCCGTTTCCCGTTCCTCCTGCAGTTCATGATGCTCCAGAAGATAGTAAAAAATCTCCTGGCTGACTCTGATATCATCAAATTCATAAGCCATCTTTCAATCCTCCCATATTATGCGGATTATTACATTGGAACACCTGATATTTTTCAGCTGTCCCTGCTGATTCGGTACCTGCTCAAAGACAACCGGTTCCTCCTCTTCCCTGCGGAAAATCTCCAGCTTCCGGATTCTGCTGTATTCTGCATGCTCGTCAATGATCTGCAGAAGCATTTCATTCAGCTGGAATTCTCCTGACTGGTCCCGAAGATATTCTCCCTGTTCCTTCCGAAGTGCTTCCACGTCAATCTCTTTATTTTTAATCAGCTCTACCATAATCTCCTTGAAAATCTCCACACTGGGAATCAGAACAGAACAAGTCTGTTCCTCCAGCCGATTCCTGATCTCCTGCAGAGAAATCTCTTTATTTTCCGCTTCCGCGGCATGTTTCAGCAGAAAACCAAGGCTCTTTTCATAACAGGTAAGCTTTTCCCTCCGTAGACGCTCCTGCTCCTGCTGCCATTTCTCCTCATCGAAATCCATGGTCTCCTCCGTATCCACGTCCGCTGTTTTACGGACCGGTTTCTGAAACTGAAACGCCTTGTTCAGGTTATACCCTTTATCCGGATCCCGCACAAACAGGGGACGCAGAAAATAATCCAGCAGCCCCAGAGCATCCGGCTGTTCCAGTACCTTGTCATACAGCTCCGTCCGAAGTGAGAAACGCTGAATCAATGACATACGGGTCAGCTCCTCCAGTTCCTTTGTATACAAAGCTTTCAGATCAAAATGACTGTTGAGAATCCGCTGGTGCTCATCAATGGTGCGGTTCAGATAATACTCAATCTCCCGCAGATGATTCAGCTTCGCCTCTTCCTCCGGCATAAGCTTTTTTACATTGATATTGGTCTCCTCCAGTTCTCTGGCACGATTGATCACCAGAGTACGGTAGTTCTGAAATTTCTGCTTTGTCTCACCGATGGTTGCCAGATTTTCCTCCAGTATCTCTTCATAGTCCCGCACCGAATAACCAAGCGCATTGCGGCGGATTTTTCCCATGGCCTCCTGAATTTTCTGCAGCTGAATCCGCATGAGATTAAAAACATTTTTAATTTCATCCACTGCTTTATCGTAGCTCTGTTTTTCCAGATGCATCTGAAAAATCATCTCATGAATGGTCAGCTTCATATTGTTTTCGATCTCCAGAGTCCCCAGAAGCAGGTTATATCCGTCATCGGTCAGATAATAGGAAGTCCTCCTGAAATCCTGATCCAGATAAACGATCCGGTTGGCCACATAGCTGATATGCATGGTTTCGTAACCATTTTCTTCAAAATTGTAACCGTCAAAATACATGACCTTCCCTTCATTGGAAAGAATCACATTCACAATAAAATCCCCCAGCTTTCTGCAGTCATCGTAGGACAGCTTCTTGCCCAGATACTGCATATTCACCGTGTCAATGTAGGCGCCGATGTCGTCCATGGTGCAGACCTCTTCCTTCAGCGACTGCTCCATAATGTAAAGCATCACTGCAAAAATCAGATTCAGCTGTTCATCCGCACCAACAAAGCCATAATTCTTCCAGGTGGTTTTCTGTATACTGTTCTGAATCAGAACAGCATATAACCCCACATGCTTCATACGTCTGGGGAAATGTTTTAAAAACTCATACTGCATGATATGTTCCTCTAATAATCGTTACAGATCCGTGATATTGAGAATTTCCTGAGGAATATAACGATCTGCCTCCAGAATTTCCTTCATTTTCCTCACCTGATTATCCGGAAAATAAGAAAAAAACAGCTGTTCAATATTCCTGTTCTGCTGTTCTTTTGTAACCGGAAGAGATTCCACCCGGCAGGCTTTATCCAGCATGGCCCTGTAGGCAGGCTCAAAAGGCATCACGCTCCGGCGATCTTCGAAAGTCCGTGACAGACTCTCAAAAATACCGATTCCCTCATAATCCAGATCACCAAAATAAAATATGATATTGCCCTCTGCTCTCATATACGGTTCCGCACAAAGATCAAAATCACGAAAGCTTTTCAGAATTCCTTTTCCCGCACCGTAAATCAGAGTTCCCACAGGAACCCCCAGAATCCCGGACCCTCCCTCCAGCAAATATTTCCTCATACTGAAAAAAGTATCTTTATTCTCCAGAATCAACAGATTCTGGGGCACATCCCGTGTATGACAATAATACGCCAGGGGTTCTGTGGTATCATACACGTTCAGATAACCCGTATCCAGCCCGCAATGCTTCAGAATCTTTCCGCCTTCCCCTTTTTTCAGAAACTTTTCCTGCCCCCAGATCTCAAAACTCCGCTCATTTACCGATACCTGACAGCCGGACTTGCCCTCCTGTTTTTTCAGATACCCGCTGAGCCTTATCACTGCCCATCGCTCCCTGACATAAATATCAGGATGAGACAGATAATAACCAATAGAAATGGCCGGATGCAAACTGTATTTCAGTTCCTCCAGCCATACACTGTAATCCGGTTTTTCCTCCGGAATCCAATATTCCCGATAAAGTGCAGGCTTTTTACCATTCACACCGGAAGCCTTCACCGGCCTGATCTTTCCATCCTCAATAAGCTTTAAAACCCGCTGATACTGCTGTTCATATGTATCAGCGGGATGCCTTTTTAAAATGGACTCCAAACTAATGCGTTTCAAATGGACACCCCGTGAACTCATACTGTTATTTCTGTATTCATTATAACACGGAGAAAGGATGCGTCAACAGTTTTTTCAATCCTCCGGCGTTACCTGTCCGTAATGCTGACCGCATCAGCACCTCCTGCTCTGTTATCCTCTCCCATAACCATGCTGCTCAGCGGATTCCCCGGCGGTACGATGGGAAACACATTCATCTCCGATTCAATAACAAACTCAATTACGGTTGGAACCTTTGATGTCTTTTGGGCCTGTTCCAGTGCCGTCCGGATTTCATCCTGCCGTTTCACACGAATCGCTTTTGCACCATAGCTCTCAGCCAGACGGATAAAATCCGGTGTATATTCCGGGCAGCAGGAAGACGGTGTGCTGCAGAAAGCAGAGCAGTTTTTATGCTGCCTCAGACAGGTACAGGAATATCTCCTGCCAAAAAACATTTCCTGCCACTGGCGGACATTTCCAAGAAATCCGTTATTGAAAATACAGATAATTACCGGCAGTTCATAAACAACGGCCGTTGCCATTTCCTGAATATTCATCTGAATACCGCCGTCACCGCAGACAGCAATAACATCCTTTCCCGGATTTCCCAGTTTTGCACCAAGGGCCGCCGGAAGACCATATCCCATGGTACCAAGACCACCGGAGGTGAGCATCTGTTTTTTCTCCGATAATTCAAGGAACTGCGTCGCCCACAGCTGATTCTGCCCCACATCGGTTGTAATCACTGCCTCATCAAATAACCGGTTGATTTCACGGATTACAGCCTGGGGTGTAACTCCCGGCCCGGAATATTTCTCCGGATCAGTGAGCGGATGCTCTTTTTTCCATAAATTTATCTGATTTTTCCAGTCTTTGCAGTCACAGGCGGATGCATTCTCCAAAAGAATCTGAACTGCGTTTCGCGCATCGGCCGCAATGGAGATATCCACTTTAATATTTTGGGAAATGGACGCCGGATTAATATCTACACGAACAATCACCGCATCCTTTGCAAATTCATTTACTTTGCCGGTAATACGGTCATTGAAACGGACACCAATGGAAAACAGTACATCGCACCGGCTGATGGCTGTATTGGCAGCGTAACTGCCGTGAATTCCCAGGTTTCCGATATACAGAGGATGATCCGTGGGAATCACCCCTTTTCCCATAATGGTTGTCACTACCGGTATTCCGGTCTTATCTGCAAGGGCAGTCATTTCCCGGCCGGCATGAGCGATTTTCACACCGCCTCCCAGAAGAAATACCGGCCTTTTTGCATGCTTCAGGCACTCCAGGGATTTCCGGATCGGGCCCATATGAACATTTGTATTCGGCTTATATCCCCTCACTTCAATCTGTTCCGGATAATAATCGCTCCCCGCTGCCTGCTGGATATCTTTCGGAAGATCCACAACCACAACTCCGGGTTTTCCGGAACGGGCAATAAAAAATGCTTTTTTAATCACGGCAGCCAGATCTTCTCTTTTACGAACAGTAACTGCATATTTGGTGATACTTCCGGTGATTCCCACAATATCCACTTCCTGAAACGCATCGCTTCCGATCAGCTGAGTGGGAACCTGACCCGTAAAACATACCAGCGGCACACTGTCATAATTCGCTGTGGCAATTCCGGTTACAAGATTGGTTGCACCCGGACCGCTGGTAACAAGACAGACACCCACTTTTCCCGTTGATCTGGCATAACCATCCGCTGCATGAACAAGCCCCTGCTCATGTCGCGGGAGAATAATCCGGATCCCTTCAACTCCATAAAGAGCATCAAATAAATCAATTGCCTGTCCACCGGGATAGGCAAACAGCGTATCCACTTTCTCTGCCAGCAGTGCTTTCACAAATAATTCTGCTCCGCTAATCTGCATGGATCATCGCCTCCTTCACTTAATTATATATGTATGTATGCATGTACTTGCTTGCATATCAGGTTTTTATATACGGTACCATCACTGACAGTACCGTATACAATGTAAACCTATTCTTTATGCGGAATCCCCTGAATAAATGTCTGAACCGACTGTTTGATATACTGTTCCCGGCTGACTGCAGACAAATTGTTCTCAAAGGAAGCACTGAGAAACGTAAATCCAAATGTACTGGAAAAAATTGTAAGCGCAAGACATTCAAAATCAAGATGCGGAAGCTTCCCTCGCCGTTCCATTTCCTCAAAATATTCAATCAGCGATGACAGAAATGCCTGCGGAACCTTCATCACCAGAGGTGCCGCCTCTTCATAAAGCTGCGGTGCTCTCAGTCCGATGGACAGCTTCACAAAATCGGGGGTGATCCGGTTCATATATTCCGTCATAAACATCTCCAGATCGAAACCCAGCTCCCATCTCACATTTCTGAAAACCTCCGGAGTCAAATTACCGCGCCATTTTTCCTGCTCTATACCATTTAATACGATATCCTTTTTATTCCTGAACTTGCGAAACAGCGTACACTCATTAACACCTGCAGATCTGGCAATATCCTTTGTGGTGGTGGCAACATATCCTTTATCCCGCACCAGAGCCATGGCTGCATCAATGATTTTCTGGCTGGTTTCATCCATTCCATGTTCCTCCCATCTGCAATGCAAGTAATCACTTTCATTATATGTATTTTATCCCTGACTGTCAAGCATACATCAACCAGTTTCCGGCCATTCATCTGAATTATTTTCCAAAATCCATTGACACTCATAGTCATTTATGTTATATTACTTTACGACTTGTTTAATAGTCATTTCTTTTTTGTCAGTCTGACTGTCTTTTTCCCGTATCTGTTTTTTCTCAGGCAGATGCAGTCCCATTATATCATTTCTATTTTCAGGAGGATTTTATATGCAATATGATCATTTTATAAACTACATCAGGAATTCATTCGAACAGATGATGGGACCGGAAGTTCCTGTATGTATCCAGAAGGTTTTAAAAAATAACAATGTCCATCTGGATGCTCTTACGATTCTGCCCAAAGGACAGAATATCACACCTTCCATTTACCTGAACGATTATTACAGGCAATATGAAGAAGGGACTCCTCTCAGCACGATCATTCAGGAGATCAGCGACATCTATGAATCCAGCCGCTGTGCCTTTCATGTGGATACGGAAACCATATTGAATTTTTCCTGTGCCAGAAATCTTGTTGCCTACAAGCTGGTCAACTATGATGCCAACGAAGAACTGCTGAAGACAATCCCACACGTCCGATATCTGGACCTGGCCATCATATTTTACCTTCTGCTGGACAGTGACGTCATGGGAGATGCAACTGCCGTCATAACCAACGAACATCTCACCCTGTGGAAAACGGATATAGACACTATCTACGAACTGGCATCTCATAATACACCGATACTCCTGGAGATCAATTTCATGTCTCTTGAAAATCTCATGCGGATGCTGATTATTGAAGATCTGAAACAGGAAGCCGCCATGTATAAAGAACAGCAGCAGATCTCCGATGAGGGTATGCTTTCTGATCATACTCTGGAACTGATGGCAGATGATATCCTGAATCAATTTACAGATGATGCAGACCACCCGGAGATGTTTGTGCTGACTAACAGCAGCCGCTGCAACGGAGCTGCCGCTCTGCTTTATGAAAACGCCCTGGAACATGCCTCTGACAGAATCGGCGGCAATTTCTATATTCTTCCCAGCAGTATTCATGAAGTCATTCTCCTGCCCGATGACGGTCAGCTGGAGCCGGCAAATCTGGCGGAGATGGTCTGTGAAATCAATAAACACGATGTGGCTGCAACTGAAAAGCTTTCCGATACCATATATTACTATGATACGGAAAGCCATCAGATCAGCTGTATCAGATAAACCGGACTGCAAAGCCCCTGAGCGGCAGGCATATCAGGCAGATCTGCTCTGCTGAAACAATTATTCAGATTTCAGAATCTCAAGTCTGCTGCAGTAATCCTTCAATTTCTGTGCAGAATAACCTTCTCTGCGGAAAATGTCCCTTAATTCCTTTCCCAGTATCGCACCATCCGCGGAATCCAGATAATTCTCCAGATTGCCCAGATATCTGCTGTCAAAATCCAGCAGAACGGGGCGGGTTGCTGCAGCCTCAACTGCATAAAGATAAAATACCAGCGGGTCTCCCTGCAGGCCGGAGAGGAACTCCGTATTGCCCTCGCTGCCGCACCATATAAATCCCCGGGCAAACTGCATATTCTGAACAATGCGATCCCCCGACGCCGGCGTGATTTCCCGAATCAGAAACGGACCCTCCTCTTCAAGAAGATGAACTGCCATCTGGCCCTGTTCTTCAAAAGGAAGATTCGGAATCCTGATTCCGGAAATTCCCGCATCAGCAGCTGCTTTTGCGAATTCGGAAATCCCGAAAGTAAACACTTTATGAAAGTCAGTTTCCAGAACAACCGGCATCTCCAGCTGACCGGTCAGTTTTTTTGATATTTCCATACAGTTTAAGATAGTACCGGTACAGATCAGGCAGACCGCGCCAAATCCTTTGTCCTTCAGAATCGATACAACCTCTTCCAGGGGCGCTGTTTCCATGAGACGCTCTTCCATACAGAACATAAACAGTTTCTTATGCATCTCCTGATTATCGGTAAGAATTTTATTCAGCTGATTCATTTCTCCACCTTCTTTCTCATACAGGTTTCAATCCAGCTTTTTTCAGCTTTCCCTGATAAGACAACTACAATATTTTCATCCAGAGCATAATCTTTTGAAGCTTTTAACGCCTCTGCCACGGCATAGGAACTGTTTTCTCCCGGAAGAAATCCTTCCAGTGCTGCTATCTCCAGAGCAGCACGGACAGCTTCATCTCTTGTCACAACTGAGGAGAAAATTCTCTTTTTCTCAGCCATGGCTGCCAGTTCCGGTTCTGCCCCGATCTGACAGGGAGTATCCATGAACAGTCTGCCCGGAAGACAGTTTCCCTGCTCATCCTGCAAAAACAGTGTGCGCATTCCCTGCGCGATTCCTTCCTTTCCACAGCTGAGTACCGCATTATCCTCACGTTCTGCAGCAATCAGTTTGACACCTGTTTCCTCTTCAAAAGCGGAAAATGTACCAACTGCAGCTGCATCGTCGCCTGCAGATACCACAATCAGTTCAGGCTGCCTGCTGCAGGTTTCCATCATCTGCTCTTTCAGTTCCCTGCCGATTACTTTCTGATATTCTCTCACCATCAGAGGATACGGATGAGGACCGGCTGCCCTGGTCTGTATATATACCACTTCCGGAGCCTGTGCGATCCAACAGGCTTTTGCAGTCCTGCAGGCGTCTTCAAAATTACCCGGAACAATGGTGATCAGCGCATTCATCAGCTGCATCTCCATCACTTCTTCCTGATGGCTTCTGGCTGTTATCTCCGGCATGACCACTTCGCAGGCCATACCCATGGCAGCAGCAAGACCTGCTGCAATACAGCCATGCTGCGGATTGCAGACCGGAATCAGTACTTTGCTCTTTCCCGTCCGTTTTCCGATAATCATTTCACCGGCTATTGCCTGAAAACTGCTTCCACCGCAGGGAAGAAGATCCTCTCTTTTGAAATAAATATCCGGCCCGTACTTTTTCGACAGAAGTCTGGCCTTATACAGCGGAGTTCTTCTTCCGCCGTACCCATTACAGAAAAAATCCAGTTCTTTTGTAAAACACTGATCGTGAGATACAAACTGATGCTCTCCCTCCATTTCAGATAAAGCATTCATCAGAACCTCAGGCATATACTGCCCTCCGAATTTCTGATGAAAATATCCTCTTCTTTCCATATTACAATCCCCCATCTGTATTAAATGTCAGTGATCATTAAAATCTGATACCAATGATGCTTTTACCTCTTCCGATAATACTTCATCCATGCTTCCGGACCTAAGCCCCTGCAGATCAAGAGTGATATAGCAGAAGCCCAGATTTTTGAGATACCGGACCAGTTCCTCTCTGCATCCCGGCAGAATGCTGAAATCCTCCGGTTCAATCTCTATTCTGGCCACAGTCCCGTGTATCCTGAGCCTGCAGGTTCGAAATCCCAGAGACTCCATATATGCTTCGCCAGCTTCAATCTTTTTTAACAGCTTCCTGTCAAGCACTTCGCCATAGGGAAGGCGGGTTGCCAGACAGGGTGTGGACGGTTTCTGTGCAGTTTCCAGCCCCAGAAAAGCAGCCAGGTTCCTGACCTGCTGCTTGGTAATACCGCATTCTGCCAGGGGGCTGATAATTCCATTTTTCTGCAAGGCCTTCAGCCCCGGACGGAATACCTTTTTATCATCAGCATTGGTTCCATCCAGAACAGCAGTGCATCCTTTTTCCAGTGCAAATGCTTTCAGAGATCCAAAAAGATAATCTTTGCAATAAAAACATCTGTCCGGCGGATTATTCAGTATCTGCGGAATCTCATATTCATCCACTTTCAGTATCACACCTTCTGCACCATACTCTTCTGCAAGATACATGGCCAGCTCCATATCCGCCATGGGATGAAGCATGGTGTGAAAAGTCACCGCATACACCCTGCGGCCCAGCTTTTGAGCCTGTTCACATGCCAGCTTCAATACCACTGTACTGTCAACTCCGGCGGAAAAAGCCACACAACAATCCCCCTCTTTCAGAATACAATTCAGTCTCTGATTCAGAGAATCCATTTTAACAATCATCCTATCTCCTCCTTATTCCGTTCTTACAGTTTTTGATACTGTGGCCTTTCCCTCTTGTATTATGTTTAAAATAAAAATGAAGTAAACCGTTTAACAAATAAAGCCATTTGAATAAGAATACCATAAATTATCTGACGATTCAACCCGATTATGCTATATAATAATTTTTTCTTATTATGGCAATAATTCATAACAAATACCAAAAATACTTGATTTTATTATTATTATCTGTTAACCTTTTTTCCAGAAAGATTTACGTTTTGTATAGAAAGGATTTTCTACCATGTTATATAAGATTCCCATTGAAACTTCTGCCCGACATATCCATATCAGTCGTGCAGATTTTGAAAAATTATTCGGTCCCGATGCTCAGCTGACTGTAAAAAAAGAACTGAGCCAGCCCGGTCAGTATCTTTCCGGGCAGCGTCTGACCGTTAAGGGACCCCGGGGAGAATTTGAAAATGTCAGCATTCTGGGACCTTTCCGTAATGAAACCCAGGTTGAGATTTCCCTGACTGATTCCAGAAAACTTGGAATCCCCGGAATTATCCGTCAGTCCGGTGATACCGCGCTGACTCCCGGCTGTACTCTCATCAGCGAGCACGGCTCTCTGGAGATTCCCAGAGGTGTAATTGTAGCCAAACGTCACATTCATATGACTCCGGAACAGGCCATTCATATGAATGTTTCCGACAACGATCAGGTCTGCGTCATCACCAAAAGCTATGAACGGGCCATGATTTTCGCAGATGTTGTTGTACGTGTACATAAAAATTTTCGTCTGGCCATGCATGTGGATACAGATGAAGCCAATGCATTTTCCGGTGATTCCGATCCCTACGGTATTATTGTCAAGCTTTTCGATGATAAGAGTTATGACCTGCTCATGTGGATGGATGAACTGGAAAGCGGTATCTACCGCTGACCGGCAGCATAAAACGGAGGATTTTCATGCCCAAACATTCTGACGATTTAAAATGGCACCGCCTTGACAATACAGCCAACATATTTCCGGTTATCAATAATCTGCAGTTCAGCGGTGTCTACCGCATCGGAACGGTTCTCCATGAGGAAGTGCAGCCCCGTCTTCTGGAAAAAGCTCTCAGGCAGGTACTCCCTCATTTTGAAGTTTTTCAGGTTCAGCTGAGAACAGGAATATTCTGGTATTATATGGAAGCAAACCGCAGGGAACCCTGTATTGAAGAAGAACAGCTGTATCCCTGCCGTTTCATCAGGAGATATGAAAATCATTCTTATCCCTTTCGGACCGGCTACTACCGGAACAAGATTTATCTGGAGATTTTTCATGCTCTGACCGACGGTTACGGAGCAATTCAGTTTATGAAAGAACTGGTTGCCTGTTATATCCGTCTGGCCCACCCGGAAGATTTTCCGAATTCCGGAAAAAACTGTGATTTTCCTCTGGAAAATATTTCCAATGCATGTGAAGACAGCTACCTGAAATATTACAGGAAACAAAAAGTCAGGGGCTACAGAAAAAGCAGGGCCTATCAGATCCGGCAGCCCAGACTGGACTATCCCAAATGTTCCGTAATCCACGGACATCTGAAAATCGCCACTGTAAAGGCGGCTGCGTCCCGCTATAATGTCAGCATTACCCAATATCTTTCAGCAGTACTTGTCTATACCATTTATAAAGAATATCTCTCAGGAGAAGCAGAAAATACTCACATATGCATCAATATTCCCGTCAATCTGCGTCAGTTTTTCCCTTCGGAAACCACCATGAATTTTTTCAGCATTGCTCTGACCCAGGTGGAATTTGAAAAAGGACGATCCCGTACTTTTGAAGAAGTACTTCAGCTGATGACAGAAGATTTTAAAAGGCAGACGGATCCCCGCTGGCTGGAACAGCAGATTTCCTACAACGTGTCCAATGAAAAAAATCTTCTGATCCGTCTGATTCCTCTTCCCATAAAGTCCATTGGAGTGCGTTTTCTTTACAACCGCTCTGCCGGAAGTTTCACCACCACTCTGTCCAATCTGGGAATCATCCGCATGAAACCGGAATATGAACCCTATATTCAGAATTTTCATTTTATTATGGGTGCTTCTGAATCACAGCCTGTAAAATGTGTAGCGGTGTCTTACGGAGAAGAAATGATATTCACCATCAGTTCCGTCTGGAAAACCGATCATCTGGAAAATTCATTCTGGAAACGGCTTCAGAAAGATGGAGTAGAATTAACCACCGAAGGAAACGGCATTCACTGCCCCTGTCAGTCCATCCCCTATCCCCGGGTGCCGGACCGTTCAAAACTGTTTCAGCTTCTGATCCGGTGGTATATGCTGCTGACGCTTCTGACAGGCATCGGACTCACTGTCTACAATTTTACACATTATAACGGAATGGGCTGGTCCATCCTGGTGGATGCGGGAATCCTGTACAGCTGGATGTCCCTCCGTTTCTTTATCCGCTTTAATTTCAATCCGGCGGCACGGATTCTGACACACACTCTGGCCCTGGAAGTCCTGTGTATCGTCACAGACATCATCCTGGGATACCAGGGCAGGTCCCTCAACTACGGGTTTCCGGCTTTGCTGCTTGCCGCCTGCGGAGCCAACCTGTTTCTAATGCTCTGCGATTCCATGAACTGGCAGGCCTATTTTATGTTTCAGATTGTCTACGTTATCATTGGACTGCTGATGGTTCCTCTGTGGCTGACAGGGATGATGACCCATCCGCTTCCGGGAATCATTGCACTGGGAATCACTGTTTTGATTCTGATTGCAGGTATCTGCCTCAGTCCGCGAAAAATCAGCCGGGAAACAAAAAGGCGGTTTCATTTCTGAAACCGTCTTTATCAAACCTATAAAAATTTCCTGCCAAACCAGATACAGAGACATGCTCCGATAACAGATACAATTATATTGGCAATTGTTCCGTGAGCATAAAATCCAAAGAAACGGAAAACCACTCCTCCAACTGCTCCACCCACAACACCGAGAACCATATTACGGAAAAAGCCGCCTTCACTGTTCATAATATTGCCGGCAATCCATCCGGCCAGAGCACCCATCAACAAACTTATAATCGTATCGATCATAATGATCTCCTTTCATTCGTAATATGGTTAGGCATTTGCGAAACGCCAAAACCCGCATAAATACGGGAAATTTTTTGTTCCAAAATAAAACAACTCCTCACTGATTTATGGTAAAATTGAGTTATCCAGAAACAATTGACCATATCCATCAATAAGGAGTTGTGTTT
>JAXDZY010000091.1:0-23383 GCA_034086685.1 Lachnospiraceae bacterium | reverse complement strand
TTGATTGATGATTCCAACCTGGAATCCATAAAAGAGCTTTACACATGATACTTTTCTCCATTAAATCGGCTGCCTTCAGGATAGCTGGAGGCAGTATTTCAAAACATCGTTGGGAGGTGTGCAGTATGAAGTCACCGTGGGAATACCAAGCTTGCGTACTCCGCCGTCCGGCTTCGGGATCTCCACTCTTCGTACAGGCGATGGCGTGTAATGTCCACTTCTTATCCTCTGCACGAGTTCGTGGTTGTGTTCCTTCAGCCACGGAAGGGCCTCCTCGACAGTCATACCGTCGATTCCCGGCGCTCCCTTGTTTGCCTTTACCCTTTTGTAAACACTGTTCAGGTTATCCCTTTCCAGTATCTTGCCCAAGGTATCCGGCTCTGCACTGTCTCTTTCCTTCCATATCCGTTTGAACGAGCGGTGCGCTCTTACATACCCTTTGCGTTCCGCGCTATCTCTTTGCAAGCAGCTTTCTACGTTTTCTGCACTCATGTGCCCGTTCCTCCTTTCCGGGTCGTACTGAAGACTCCTATTGATTCGGTCCTTCGTCTGTTACACCCATCGGTATTCCAGCTTACTATGACCTCTGCTGACTTCTGTGCGCTCAGCAACGCTTTTCGGCGTTGGTTACTCCTTTCAGAGCATACCGCACAGACCTCCCTGGGTACCACACGTTTCTTCCTCTCCATCTATCTGCCTCATCTGTCATGCATGATTTCGTGTAGTTATTGGGCTTCGGCTTGTGTGGCAGTCTTACCCTCATGCATAACCTCATATGAGATTTCTGTTCGTCAGACCAGAGATTTGCCCGTGAGTTAGTATGTTCCTCACATCCAGCTTCCTTCAGATTCGAGGTCACCCCCGACACCCTTGCCTTCGGCTGTATCCTTCCCACTACCGGGTGGATTCGGGACTTTAACCCGTTAGAAACGTGCGCCGCCAGGCACACCACAGAAAAACCCCTGCAGCCTGGGTAAAACTGCAGGGGTTTTTTCATAAAAAGAGAAAGAGTTATTTAAAAGGATATCTATTTATTTCCAATAATTTTTGCAATCTGTTCATCCGTCAGACTGGTAAGGAAGAAATGCTCATAAAAATAGGAAATTTCTTTGCTCAGTTCCTCATCTGTCATAATATCCGGATACAGTTTATTCATGGTCCACAGAATGGTAAGCGGCTGTTCCACCGTACGGTTGCCCCATACATGAGCAACGGTAGGAATCGCATACATTTTATCATTTTGTACAGCAGGAATATCGGCATACAGACTGTTTGCTTTTGTTTCTTCAATAACTTTGCCGGAAGAAGCAATAATTACATCCGGATTCCAGGACAGAAGGTCTTCTGCTGTATAAGTATAGCTTTCTTCTGTACGTCCGTTATCAGTCACGCTGATACCGCCTGCTGCAGCAATCCACCATTCTGCAATACTGTGGGGCTGTGTCAGACTGGAAATATCGCCGTAAAGAACTTTTTTGCGGTCAGATTCCGGCACATCTTTCAGCAGATCTTCTGCTTTTTTGACCGTATCGTCAAAGTATGTCAGATAATCTTCTGCAATTTCTTTTTTGTTCAGTACCTCGCCCAGAAGGTTGATGCAGGTATCGACATCATCCAGTTCAGACCAGTTCAGTACAATTACGGTTAATCCCTGTGCTTCCAGCAGATCAGCGGTATCCTTGCTCATACAGAGACAAAGATCCGGCTCTGCTTTCAGAACTTCTTCCATGACAATTTCGCCGCTCTGATCTTCAAATACCGGGCAGTCTGCCATCTGAGGGGCAAATTCATACTGCATGGCCCATTTATCATTGCTGGTAAATCTGGGAGACATGTTATTGCAGATCTTGCTTCCTTCTCCCATCAGTTCCACGAAAGCATTCAGCACGCCGATGGAACCAAAAGTAGCAATGCTGTTGATTTCTTCCGGTACGGCTACCTGTCTGTCGGCCATATCGGTTACTGCACGTTCTTCTGACTGGACCGGATCAGCCTGCGATGTATTTTCAGCAGACTGTGACTCCGCAGCAGTATTTGTTTTTGTGTTGTCTGTCTGACAGCCGCCGAGCAGTCCCGCTGTCATCATAAAGCACATCAGAAGTGCCAGAAACTTAAATTTTATCTTTTTCATAACTTGAGAAATCTCCTTTAAAAATAATGAATGTTAGATGTTAAACCACAGAAACCGGAGCATTTGTTTCAGCTCTGAACCGGTTCTTCTTTCTGTATGTGTATATCCGGTATACATACACGGGTTTTCTGTTGAATTTCTTCGATCATTGCTTCAGATACCCATACCTGAGTCCCATAAAGTTCTGTTAATGTACCGGTAGTAAGAACTTCTTCCGGTTTTCCTTCTTTCTGAATGCCTCCATCTTTCAGCAGAAGCACGCGATTGCAGATCCGCAGCGCATGATCCGGGTAATGGGAAGTCATAAGGATCGAATAACCTTCCTCTGAAAGCTGACGAATGATCTTAAGCATCTGAACCTGATTTCCGTAATCCAGGTTGGCAGTAGGTTCATCCATGATCAGGATTCTGGCTTCCTGTGCCATGGCACGGGCGACCAGAAACATCTGTTTCTCTCCCCCGCTCATTTTATTGAACTGTTTTCGGGCCAGATGGAAAATCCCCAATCTTTTCATAACCTGACGGCAGATTTCCAAATCTTTTCTGCCCGGATTCATCCCGGGCTTTAGATGTGCAATCCGACCCATGATCACAACTTCTTCCGCTGAATAGGAAAATGCAAATTCCGATGCCTGGGGGACATACGCCATATACGCAGCACGTTTTCCGGCTGATAAATGTGCAATATCTGCCCCGTTGATGAGAATCTGTCCTCCTGTTGGCTTATGAAGTGCCAGAAGACATTTTAACAGGCTTGTTTTTCCCGTTCCGTTTGGTCCCAGAAGGCATACACAATCTTTTTCCTCGATCCGGAAATTAATTCGATCAAGGATCAGAGGTTGTTTCGGGTAATGAAACTGCAGATTTTTTACTTCCAGCATCAGTCCCACCCCCGTTTGACCCGCGTAAGCAGTATGGCAAAGACAGGAGTACCGATCAGAGCCGTTAAAACGCCCAGCGGCAGTTCTGCGCCTTCTACGCCGCGTATGATATTATCCACAAGTAAAAGAAAAGTTCCGCCGGCCAGAAAAGAAGTGACGGCCATTTTTTTGTACTCTGCCCCCACAAGCATTCTGGCCAGATGGGGAATTACCATACCGACCCATCCCACAATACCGCAGATACTGACGGAAACCACTGTCATAAGAGTAGATGCGGCAATTACAATCAGTTTTACCAGATTGACATTGACGCCCATGGTGCTGGCTACATCTTCTCCGGATGCCAGCGTATTGATCTGATTGCGGAACAGAAACAGAAGTCCCAGTGCAAAAGCTGCTGCATAAATCATATGCAGCGCATCCTTCATGTCCCCTTTGCTGAGACTTCCCATCAGCCAGAAGGTAATGGAAGGAAGCTCGCTTTCTGTATCTGCCAGAGTTTTGATAATTGACAGCAATGCCTGGAAAAAACTGGATACTACAACTCCTGCGAGAACCAGCACTGTAATCGACTGTCCCCCGAATATCCAGGCAATCAGATAAGCGGCAGTTACCGCAAGAATGCCAAATAAAAATGCACGGATCTGGATATCGATCCAGCTGCCGCCGGAAATCATCGCCCATGCAGCTCCAAAACCGGCTCCTGCAGAAACACCAAGAATATCGGGAGAAACCATGGGATTTTTGAATACTGTCTGGTAGGAAGCTCCTGAAACAGAAAGGGTTCCCCCCACCAGAACCGCGAGCATAATTCGAGGAAAACGAACCTGAAGAACCACTTTTTCCAGAGTACTGTCCCAGTATGGAACAAGGTTTCTTATACCTGCGGTTATAATGTCAATAGCAAGCACCGGAGAAATCCGGAATCTTCCCACAAGAAACGAAAAAAGAAACACCGTCATAAGAAGAAGGCACAGGGCCAGTACGGTAAAAGTATATCGTTTACCTGATTTCATGACAGTGTTTCCCCGGTATTTTCAAAAGCAGGTTTCTTTTCTGTCCAGTTAGCTTCCGTTTTGACTTCTTTCAAAATCCAGTCCGTCAGCATCCGGTAGATCTGCTCCCGGTTTTCCACGTTGACTGTTATCAGTTCCACGGATGGGTGATTTCGTATTTCATCCAGAAATCCTCCCGGACGGATCTGAACCACACCCAGAACAGGAATTTCTCCTTCCAGAGCCTGCAGAATGGCATCATGGAAACGGGTGCATTCCGCTTCTCTGATCCCGATTTCATCCATCAGGAGCAGTTCACAGGCAGGTGACGGCTGCAGAAGAGCCGGTCCCAGACTCTCAAAGACATCTTCGAAGACCTGAAAATGAGGCTGTCCTCCGCTTAATCTCCGGTAAAATACACGATTTTTGCTGCCAAACGGCTCCGTTTTGTCAGCCGGAACCATATGGACATAGCTTCCGCCGTCTTCATCCCACGGACCGCCCAGGGTGCGGAAGCCTTCCACCTTCGGTTTGGCTGCAGCAAGAGCACGGTTGATCGCCGTACTCTTGCCCACCTGGATTTCACCGGTCAGAAAAATATTTTTCATGACGTGTCTATCCTTTAATGCGTAATATTATGTGAAAATTATTTAAAACAGATGGAATCAGTTTTTCAGAGTGGAATTGCCAAGCAGTCCCTGTACTTCTTCATCTGTCAGGTCATAGCGGTAGAACAGATGGAAGAAATCCTTTACTTCCTGTTCGATATCGTAATCAAATACTTCGGGATACAGCATATTGCCCAGCCAGCGTATACCGATCATACGGTTGGGTCCCGGGGGGCGTCCGATCCAGTTGTATGGTTCTGCAGGAATCTCGAAATAATTGTTTTCTGAGATTGCTTTCAATGCCTTCCATGTTTCATCTTCGCTGACTGTTTCATAGATACTTCCGCTTGCAAATGCAATTACGTCAGGATCCCATGCCATCAGCTGCTCCATGGAAACGCTGCCGCCGCCCTGAGATGTCTGTGCATCATCCTGCTGTACTACCAGCTGCGCACCGACCAGTTCAAATATCTGTGCATGAATGGTACCGGCAATCATAGTGGAAAGGCCGTCTTCTCCTTCACCGTAATATACAGTTACCCGGTCTTCTTCAGGAATGGAAGCTGCTTTTTCCTGTGCATCCTTCAGAACGGTTTCACAGTAGGATGCCAGTTCTTCCCCGCGTTCTTCCTGCCCCAGCAGCTTGCCCATGGTACGGAATGCAGTGGGATTTTCTTCCAGATTCGCTTCAACGAGAATCACAGGGATTCCCAGCTGTTCCTGAAGTGCATCCAGATCCGCTTTGTATTCTTCATCCCATTCACCCACATCGATGATTACCTCGGGTGCACTGGCCATAAGAGCTTCTCTGTTGAAATCTTCAGAATTTCCATAGAATTTACCGTATTCCGGCAGATCCCAGAGAGATTCGTCAATATACTTCTGTGCAGTTTCAGACGGTTTTGAGGACCATCCCACAATTACGTCCGGATTTACTGCATAAATCATAATATTGGCCAGAGGTCCTCCGCAGGCTGCCCGGGTAATATTCACCGGCAGTTCCACTTCACGTCCGGTTGAGTCCGTAAAAATATACGTCTCCCTTTCAGAATCTGTCTGTGCAGCAGTTGAATTCTCTGCTGTCTGCTCTGCTGCCTGGGAAGTATCTTCTTTCGTATCCGTATTGCCGCCTGAACTGCCGCACGCAGTCAGAGACAGGATCATCATCAGGCAAAGAAACAGAGCTGTCAATCTTTTCCATGTTTTTTTCATATGTTCTCCTTTCTTTGGAAAATATTGTTTATTGCCATCGGCACACAAACCTTTATGCGCCGCTCGACATCTTTTAATGAAACATCTGTCAGACGGATATCTACACTGTACAGTTCTTTCAGATGTTCTTCCGTAAGTACCTCTTCCGGGCTTCCCTCCTGAAAAAATCCGCCTTTCCCTACTGCAATGATCCGGTCCGCACACCAGAACGCATGATCCGGTGCATGTGTGATCATTAAAATCGTATATCCGGAGTCTGCCAGACGGCTGACCTGGCTGAGTACCTTGATGCCATTTCCGTAATCCAGATGTGTTGTTGGCTCATCCATTACAAGAAATTCCGTTTTCTGTGCCAGAGCCCGGGCAATGACCACCATCTGACGTTCCCCGCCGCTGAGTTCCGTGTAATCTCTGTCAGCCAGATGCACAATTCCCATACGTTCCAGCATTTCCATGGCTGTATCGTAATCCTGTGAGCGTGGTGACGAAAATTCATTCATATTGGGGTTGCAGCCCATTACAACCACATCTTTTACCGCATAGGGAAACGGAGGAACGTGCCCCTGAGGAACGTATGCGACCGTTTTTGCGAAATCTTTTACTGAATAACTGATTCCCGGTTTTCCGTCAATGGTAATGGTGCCGCTCATGGGTTTTAACAGACCCAGCACTGTTTTTAAAAGAGTTGTTTTGCCGATTCCATTGGGTCCTACCAGACAGGCGACTTCTCCCTTTTTCACATGAAAGGAGACCGGCCCGACGACAGGTTTTCCGGTATGGTATCCGCATATGAGATGATCCACCTGAAGCATCTGATTCCTCCTCGTATATAAATCGTTTTCGGATTGCTTCTATACGAATCCCCGTTTGGACCGTACCAGAAGCAGAAAGAAAAATGGAGCTCCGATGACTGCCGTAATGATGCTTAATGGTACCTCCACCGTTAAGAGCATCCGGGCAAATGTATCTACCAGCAGCATAAAAGCAGCACCTGTCAGCATGGTAGCCGGCAGCAGTTTTCCATAATTGGCTCCCACGATCATTCTTGCAAAATGAGGGACTACAAGGCCGACCCATCCTACATTGCCGCTGACGCTGACAGATAATGATGTCAGAAGCGTGGCACATCCGATCATGATGCCGCGGTACAGGCGTACATTGACTCCCAGCATTCGTGCTTCTTCATCTCCCAGAGAAAGGATATTGATCTTCCAGCGGGAAATCATCAGAATGACACAGGCCGGAAGAAACAGCCAGAATACTTTCAGATCACCGAGTGTCGTGGATGCAATGCTTCCCATGAGCCAGAATGTAATGGCAGGAAGTTTTATATCGGTATCCGCAACAAATTTGATAAAAGAAACAGCAGCGTTAAACAGGCTGGATACCAGCATGCCGCACAGAATCAGATTGACTACGGTATTGCTTCTTTTTGATACGATCCGGTTCATGACAGCCACCAGACCGACTGCACAGATTCCTCCAAGAAAGGCGGAGGTCTGAATACCGGCACTGCTCATGCCCACCAGAATCGCCATGGCGGCTCCAAAGGATGCCCCATTGGATGCGCCCAGAAGATCCGGAGAAACCACCGGATTTTTAAACAGTCCCTGATAAACGGCTCCTGACAGAGAAAGGGAAGCTCCTACGATCATGGCCAGCAATGTTCGGGGCAGGCGCACCCGGACCAGAGCCAGCTGAGCAGTTTCCATTTTTGCACCGGTGATCTGTGCATACAGAGCATCTGCCAGAGAATTGATGCTCACCGGATATTTTCCAATGGAGATGGAAACCAGAAATACACCAATCGTAAGAAGAAGCAGAATAAAGAGCTTTCCGTTTTCTTTTTTCAAGGCAGTTTCCTTTTTCAAGGCATCTTCCTCCCTTCAGGCATTTGATCAGCTGTACTGCCTGCAGGTCTCATAACACGGGTGTCCCAGAGAACCGTACCGTACCGGTTGGTGCAGATGTCAGTGAAAATACCATTTTCGGACAGAGCGGACAGTCCGCTGCAGACCTGTTCAATCTGTTCCTCTGAAAATTCTCCGCCGGGACACATGCGTTTCAGTTTGTCACGCACCATACCGGGGGCAACGTGCCGGGGTTCTGTATAATCCAGCGTATAGTAATCAGTTTCCGGATAATAGCCCAGCAGCCATACCAGATTCAGCAGAGAGTAAAACCAGTCTCCGTTCCAGAAGGGCCTTGTATTTTCTAGATCAAAGATCCGTGCGATCTCCGTTTCCAGACGGCTTTTACTGTCAATGCAGCAGGTGTTGCAGCAGTATCCGCGGCTCATGGCAATCATTTTTTCAAGGCTGTCAAAAGAACTGACTGCCGGTGTCATACAGGAAAATACCAGATCGAAGCGTTTGTTCCATCCCATCTCTTCCACCGTGGTGTTCTTGAAATCGCAGGCAGTAAAAGAAACGTTGTCAATGCCCTTCTCCCGGCAGTATTCACTGCCAAACTGGAGCATTTTAGGAGAAATATCCGTTCCCGCGGCATGACGGGATCTTTCTGCAAATTCCGCTACAAAACGGCCGGGACCGCATCCGATATCAATTACATCCGCCTCCGGATGAAGAATATTTTTTGCGGTCAGCAGACGAATGGCTTCCGAAACCCTCCGGCCGGTCACTCTGGACATGGCACTGTCCTTATCCAGCTCCTTGGCCCATTCGTCAGCCCGTTCATTCCAGGCTTTTTCCGTATGGGAAAGCCCGCTTTTGTTTTTTTTATGTTCCCACAGGGAACGATAATGATCGAAAAGTTCTCTCTGTTCCATAGCAATCCTTTCAAAATCAGCAGTTTCCTGATTATACAAAAAAATCCATACCGAAAAGGTATGGAAGCGTACTTTAACAAAGCCTGCCGGATCCGGACAATTCCGTTCGAATCTGTTTTATCCAGCAAACTCTTCATCCATCTTCCTTTTCGAAAAAGACATTCTTCTACGGAATATCTTCTGCATGGTCAGAAAACTGATCCTGCCATGCGGGAAGGCTCTGCCGTTTCCGGCGAAAACCCCGTGAATCCGGCCGAAAATCCGCGGCTGGATTCAGGCCATATACGCATGAGCTGGAAAACTTTTAGTATATATGGCTCGGAAAATACGGTATTTTTTGTTGTTTTATGCCAAGAGATTATCATTTATTTTCTGTTTTGTCAATATTATAAACAAAATAAAATAGTGAAAAATGTTATAAACATAATAAAAATAAACAAAACAAAATAAAAAGTTCTTGTTTTATCTGCTATTCTGTGATATTTTGAAAAAAAGGAGGAATCGAGTATGAAATTTGATATGAAAAACAGTGTAACACGTCAGGAGGCGCTTTCCCTGATGCGGGAACACTGGCATTTTGAACAGGAGTATGAAACCATTCCGTTGTCAGACTGTCTGGGACGGGTTGCATCAGAGGACATTTTTTCCCGGAATACACTGCCGGTTTTCCGTGCCTCCTGTTTTGATGGTGTCGCAGTCCGCTCGGCAGATTTTAAAAACGGAATGCCTGACACATCCGGCTGGATAAGGGGACGGGATTTTGTCCGCGCAGATACAGGAGATGATTTTCCGGATGAATTTGATGCGGTCGTTGCTATTGAAGACGTGATCCTGGAGGGAGACGGACTCCGGTTTGCGGATGGTTTTGTGTTTGATCCGGAAGAAGAAACCGTGGATCCGGCCGGTACCATTGTTCAATCCGGCGCATTGCTGGTACCTGCGCATACGCGCATTACACCGGAACTGATGGCTTCTCTGGCAATGGGGGGAATTTCCGAAGTGCCTGTTATCCGTCAGATGACAATTGCTTTTATTCCAACCGGAAGTGAGCTGATTCCCGTGGGACAGAAGCCGGAACGGGGAGAGAATGTGGAGACAAATGGTCTGATGCTCTCAGGACTTCTTTCCCGATGGGGGGCACAGGTAATCTGTCTTCCGATCGTCCGTGATGATGTGACACAGCTGGAAGATGCCCTGGACAAAGCCCTTTCCATGGCAGATATGGTGCTGATCAACGGTGGTTCTTCCCGGGGAGAAGAAGATTATAATTCTCATCTGTTGCAGAGACGCAGCAGCTTTTTCCGCCACGGAGTCCGGGCAGTTCCGGGAAGACCGGTGGCATTTTCCATCATTGACGAAAAACCGGTCATCAATGTTCCGGGACCGGTAGCTGCAGCTTATCTGGCTGAACACTGGTGTCTGTCTGCTCTGGTCTGCCATTACTATGGCCTTCCTGCGCCTCAGTATCCTGTAGTTTCTGCAGTACTGGATGAGCCGGTGAAAAAACGCCCCGGTTTTGAGCTGATCGCCCGTGTTGCTCTTCGCTGTACGGATCAGGGATATATTGCCACACCGGTTTCCTGGGGAGATGATGGGATTCCCGGATTTTTGCTTGCAACAGACGGATTTCTCAATGTACCCGCCGAAACAAATATGCTCTCAGAAGGGGATACTGTGGAAGTGGAACTTCTGAAAAGTCCCGAGCTCATTAAGAGGAGATAAAAATCATGCTGAAAATTGCTGTTTACGGAAAAGGCGGCATCGGAAAATCCACCACGGCTTCCAACCTTTCCGCGGCACTTTCCGCATCCGGTCTGCAGGTTATGCAGATCGGATGCGATCCCAAATCAGATTCTACCAGCCTGCTGATGGAAGGACGGGAAGTTCCCACGGTACTGGATATCCTGCGCGAATCTCCGGATTCTCTGACACTGGAACAGGTTGTCCATGAAAGCAGATCCGGTGTACTCTGCGTAGAAGCAGGAGGTCCCACGCCCGGAATAGGCTGTGCAGGAAGGGGAATTATCACTGCTTTTGAAAAGCTGGAAGAACTGCATGCCTATGAAATCTACCGGCCGGATGTAGTGATCTATGATGTACTGGGTGATGTGGTGTGCGGCGGTTTTGCCATGCCTCTGCGCCGGAAATATGCCGATTGTGTGTTTATCGTCACCTCCGGTGAAAAAATGGCTCTGTTCGCCGCAGCCAATATTGCAAAGGCACTGGACAATTTTAAAGTACGCAATTATGCACGTCTGGGAGGTCTGATCCTCAACAGACGCAATGTGAAGAACGAAGCGGAACTGGTACAGGCTGCAGCGAAAAAAATGAATACCCGTATTATCGCGGATCTTCCCCGCTGTGATACTGTGCAGAACGCAGAAGAACAAAATTCTACGGTAGTAGAAGCGTTTCCTGAATCGGAAATGGCCATGGAATACCGAAAACTGGCACAGGCGATTCTGGAAGAATGCAGAAAGGAGGGCTGATATGCTGTCCTATTATCTGCCCAAACCGGCAAAACCGCATACGGTTCTTCATATTCCGGGCAGCCATACACTGTTTATCGGACCCTCTTCCTGTTCCAGACGCCATGCACTCCATGCATCCCTGTATGGAAACCGGGAAAATATTTCCTTTCTCTTTATCACAGAAGCTGATGTCATATCCGGCGACTACGAAAATCTTATTGGAGATGCTGTTTCTGAGTTGTTGGATGTCCTGCATCCGGCACCTCATATTTTCCTTCTGGATGTGTTCTGCATTGATGATTTTCTGGGTACAGATGAGGAAGCGCTGACTGCAGAACTGCAGCTTCGCTTTCCCGGATGCCATTTTGCCGTGGAACATATCGATCCGGTTTCAATGGAAGAAAACAGCAAAAAAGGCGGTATGAAAAAAATGAGAAACATGTATTGTTTTCTTGATCCTGCAGACCGGCATGATCAGGGCATCAACTTTATTGGAAACTTTGTTTCTCTGGAACCGGAATGTGAGTTTCTGCAGCTGCTTGAGCAGTGGGGAGCCAGCCCTGTACGCGAATTATTTCACTGTGAAACTTATGAAGATTATCAGGCAATGGCAAAAAGCTGTCTGGCTGTGGGCATGCGCCATGTCGGTGATGATGTGATTCACTGTATGACAGATGATCTGGATATTCCCTATTACTATTTTCCAGCCAGCTATGATATAAATGCTGTTGCGAAAGGATACCGAAAGCTTGCAGAACTGCTTGGGCAGTCGGAACCGGATCTTGGGGATTTTATACAGGAAACGGAAAAGGAAGTGGAACAAACGGTGAAAGAACTGGGGTCCATGCCTCTTGCCATCGACTGCAGCGCATTTCTCATGCCGTTTCAGGGAGCAGCCGCTCTGCTGAAATACGGATTTCAGGTCCGGTATATTTTTTACAAGCCATTTATGGCAGAACCGGATGACCGGGCCAGACAATGGGTGGAACTGCATTACCCTTCCGTAAAGCTCCTTCGAAAGGATGAATACGATCATGTAAATACATTGTATGACCCGGAATGTCTGGCCATCGGAGTCGATGCAGCCCGTCTGCTGAAAACAGAAAAAGTGGCTGACATCTGGCATGATGAAGGATATTTTGGATTTCACGGAATCCGCAGGCTGATGCATCTGCTCAGGGACAGCAGCAGGAAACAGGCGGAAAGAAAATAGTTGTCGGACAAACAGTTCCGACAGAAAGGATTGGAATTATGGCAAAATTATGCATTTATCTGCCTCCGTTTGCAAGTGATTATACCGGTGTCTGTTCTTCTCTTTTTGATCTGAACTGTCTGACTGCCATCAATGACGGGAGCTGCTGTACCGCACACTATGTATACTGTGATGAACCAAGATGGGAGAAAAATGTGCGTCCTGTTTTAAGTACGCAGCTGCGCACCATCGACGCGGTACTGGGAAATGACGAAAAGGTAATCAATGCGGTGTCCTGCGCGGCAAAAGAGATGGAACTTTCCATGATTGCCCTTGTAGGAACACCTGTTCCTGCCATTACCGGTATGGATATGGAGGGAATGGCCTGCGAAATTGAAGACCGCACCGGCATCTGTTCCTTCGGTTTTTCCACAAACGGCTTTGATTATTACGACCGGGGAATCATTTCTGCCGGCAAAGCACTGATCAGCCGTTTCACACGAAAAGCTGATGCATCGGAAATTATCCCGCACAGTGTTAATATTCTGGGGATGACACCGCTTGATTACGGAAATACAGGAAATGATACGGCATTGAAAAAGAAACTGGAGGAAGCCGGGTGGAAAGTGAACGCATGGCTTTTTATGAGAACCACACAGGAGCAGATTGAAAATCTGGCAAAAGCACAGGTGAATCTGGCCGTATCTGCAGCAGGAGCAGAAATCGGCGAATATCTGAAAACACACTTTGGAACGCCGTATGCAGCAGCGGCGCCCATGGGGCAGACTGCCTTTGGGGAGTTGCTGGAGACTCTGGAGGCCTGTTCCCACGGAAGCGATGTCATCCTTCCGAATCAGTATAATCTCACGGAATCACTCTGTCAGTCAGACTGCAGAAAATCAGAAAAGTTCGGCGCAGGTGACATGAGCATACCGGTACAGGCAGAACAGCCGGAAGGAAGAATCCTCATCATTATGGATCAGATTATGGGAAACTCCCTGCGGCGTGCCATAGAACTGAAACACCCTCAAATTCAGGTGGATACTGCCGGCTTTTTCGGATGGAATCCTGCATTTGCCGGAAAAAATGATGTACACCTGAAATCGGAAAGAGAACTCCTTGATCTGCTTCGTTCCGGCAGATATCAGACAGTAATCGGAGATCCTCTGCTGGCAGATATTCCGGATATGAAAAAGCTCCGGCACATCAAACTGGCTCATCCGGCCGTTTCCGGCCAGCTGCACTGGAAAGATGTGCCGAACTACCTGTATCTGCAATGGCCTTTTTAAGGAGATTGATGAACTTCCAAAGATTTCTCCTTTTCTGATATCACTCAAGTTCTATTCGTATAAAATATAAAACGCAGTACTGGTCGGTTTCCCGGTTCAGCACTGCGTCAAAACTTTACCAGTTTGAAATAATAAGAAAAAAATACATTAGAGGAATTATGGTAACCACCATTCCAGTACTTAACAGTATCCACAGCAATATTTTAAAAATCAATTTGCATTTTTTATCTTTCTTTTTATCAAGTTTTTTACATACAATCAATCCGATAATTGCCGATAATACAATCCCTGATCCGATTACAAGTATAATAAAAAGGAACAGTACTCCTCCTAACGCAGCCATAGCACTTTCTCCCAATCAATCATTTTTTATCTGTTTCATTTTCAATATTCGCATCACTCTTGGACGGTTATAACGTTGAATGACCACGAATTGCAGATCAATCAGACACGCCACTAATGATGTAGTAATGAATACTGCCGGAGCTCCATATGGAATAATTAATATAAGCGGAACAAACGATAATACCATGATTATCCTGTGAACCAGTTCTGCCTGAGCTATATTATGAAGCAGAGTATCCATGCTGTTTACAGCGAGATCAAACTGCTCCGGTTTTGCTGTAATCATATGCAGTTTCCATTTCTTTACTTTCAGTATCCGATATGGTAATGATAAAACCCAGAAGAAAGGCCAGAAAAATGATAACCCACAGTTTTCGGGTGCGGGTCATGCAGGTACCTACACGCTCTCCCATAGGTGTCATGGCCAGTTCTGCTCCCAAAGTGAAAAACATCATGCCGGTAATCAAAAGGACAGCACCCAGCAGAAAACACAACAGGATACTGGGGGAAATGGGGGCTACAGAAAAACACAACAGCAGAACAATTCCGATAATCGGAAGAACTGCCGATAAAGCCTCTTTCAACTTCTCTCTCAGTTTCAGAGTATAATTCAAAAATTCACCTCCACAATTTATAAAACTGATTTCTGAAAAATTCCTGAAATCAGATGGCTGTATCTGATTGCTTTATGCAGATACAAAAGGTTTAAAATGTAACATGTTTCCAAGTATAGCATATTTTCAAAAAACAGACAATGTACCAGATATTCCCATTGACTTCAGAACATTTGTTCAGTATAATATAAGTGAACGGAGGTGAACATAGGTTTGGAGAAGATTATTTTTCACATTGATGTCAATTCGGCTTTTCTTTCCTGGGAAGCCGTATACCGGATTCATCATCTGGGCTGCAGAATCGATCTCCGACAGGAAGTGGCAGCTGTCGGAGGTGATATGTCCATGCGGCACGGAATTATCTTTGCAAAATCCATTCCGGCCAAAAAATATCACATTCAGACGGGAGAAAGTATCGTAGAAGCCCTCCAGAAGTGTCCCTTTTTGAAGCTGGTTCCGCCCAATTATTCTTTATATGAACGATGTTCCGCCGCTTTCATGGAGATTCTGAGACAATATTCCCCTTGTGTGGAACAGTATTCCATCGATGAAGCCTTCATGGACATGACTGGTACCCAAAAGCTGTTCGGCGATCCGGTCACTGTTGCCACCCGTATCCGGGAACAGATCCGGGATGAACTGGGATTTACTGTCAATGTGGGAATTTCTGAGAATAAGCTGCTGGCAAAGATGGCCAGTGATTTCCGCAAGCCGGACCGCGTTCATACCCTGTGGAAGCACGAAATCGAGTCGAAGATGTGGCCCCTGCCGGTTTCCAGCCTGTTTTTTGTGGGCAGAGCAACCTCAAAAAAGCTTTATCAGCTGGGGATTCATACCATCGGAGATCTGGCACGGACTGATCCTGCACTGCTTCAGTACCATTTGAAAGAGCATGGCCATGTTATCCATGATTTTGCCAACGGCAGAGACCTGTCCGTTGTTCAGCAGCAGCCGGAAGCCAATAAAGGATACGGCAACAGCACAACCATCGCTTTCGATGTATCAGATGCTTCCACCGCAAAGCTGGTATTGCTGGCACTGGCAGAAACGGTAGGTACAAGGCTCCGGACAGCAAATGTACAGGCTGAAGTGATCGCTGTAGGGATCAAGACATTTGATCTTCAGTATAAAAGTCATCAGACTACCCTGCCCAATGCCACCAATATTACGAATGAGATCCACCTCCATGCCTGCAGGCTGTTTGACGAACTGTGGGACGGAACACCGATTCGCCACCTTGGGATTCATACCAGCCGCCTGCAGGACAGAATCGATATGCGTCAGCTGGACATGTTTGATACCGCAGACTATGAAAAGATGGCAAAGATGGACCAGACCGTCGATCAGATCCGTGCCAGGTATGGAAAAGACTCTGTAAAAAGAGCTGTTTTCCTGGGCAGCAGGATCGACCATATGTCCGGCGGAATCAGTCGGGAAAAAAGGGCTGTCGATTACACAAAGCTGGATCTGAGCTGACGCTCGGAAAAGCAACAATTCAGCAGACATTCGTAATTTTTTGCTGAATTGTTACCTGCATAAAAAAAGGGAGAGAAATTATGGGGTTTTCACTGGAACAGCAGAATGAGGTTCTGCAGGAAAAAACAGTCAGAGGACAGTATCATAAAGTCGCTGTAGGATGCTGGTTTACCGCATCTGGAAGATCTATACCGAAGATTGTCAAATACGAAGAAACCGACGGGAGTCTCCGCACCCTGAGCGATATTCATGTTGTAACATCCGAGCAGAAGTATTATGCTGGTGTTTTAAGCAGGAAATACGTCTGTCGCTCCATTGTGGACCGGATTGAAACCGAATTCATACTGCTCTACCACCCGGAAAGCGGGATGTGGGATATGGTGACTGCCGATTCCCGGTCATGATCAGCACATAATCCTTGATTTAACGAAACCATACGAAAAAAACATGGAAAAAACTGCTTACAAAAAAGAAAGTACTTGCAAAAAGGAGACGATATCATGGAGGATACCGGTCTGAAAAAAGACTTGAGAACAGTCCGTACCAAAACACGAATCAAACAAGCTTTTCTGGAAGTTATAAAGAAGAAAGCATTCGAGAAGATTACAGTAACAGAAATCTGCAATTCTCTGGGCATCAACAGAATATCACTGTCGTTGGTCATCGGTCCGCTGATCGAATTGCCTGTTCTTTCTATTATTTCAGGCATATTGCTGCTCTGGAACAGGGAAACGTGACGAAAACCATCGACTCGCAGCCTGAAAAACCAACAGAAAGCTTCATGCTTCCCACAGGCTGTGAGCAGTGCACAGACTGTGGGAAGCCTTTCCATACTATATATGCTATACTACACTGTCAGGCTAACCTTCCAGCCCCAGCGCTTTTGCAAGAAAAGCTGTCAGCTTTTTCGCATATTCTCCAACCATAATATGATCTTCTTCGGATTCATTCTGCCCGTCGTCTTCATCCACAAAGCTGATTCCCGTACTTCGATCCAGCGAAATGGAATCCAGCGGCCACCCCGGATGTCTTTTTTCCGAGACCTGATCCACCAGATAAAAAGCATTATCTTCTACATTATCCCTGTCTTCCATAAAAGACATGACCACACCCTGATTATAGACGGCAATCCCATCCAGATAACAGGCCGGAACTTTTCCTCCCAGAGAATGTGCCAGCGAGGCATAATATTCTATCATCTCCTCATCATCCAGCCGTTTTCCCCGTGGAGATCGTATATTTAGCCCCGGCTGCCGTTCATCATCCAAAGCCAGTCCATCCAGATAAAGACCTGAGTCATTGCAGATGACACGGTCAAAATATGTGCCGTAAAACCTTGCTTTCAGCACAGCATTTTCCTCCGGTGTATTTCCTGTTTCCTTCGGCTCGTCCTCTATATGCAGATCCCGTAAAGTTAAAAAATTAAGATTATATCCTTTAAGTAGTTCTTCAAATCGCCTTACCTTGGACGGATTTGTTGTTCCAATTAATACCTGAACCGCCATTATTCGTATCCTGCCTTTCATAATTCTATGTTCATAGTTCCCACAAACTGTTGGCAACGCTTTTATTCATCCGAAAACTCTCCAGAAAATCCGGTTTTTCCAGAGATCTAGACAAATACAGTCATGTAACCGGAAGTAAATATTCTGCCCCATACATTGAAAATCATGGCTTTGTGTATAATCTGTTATATTCATAATAGTATACCTGTCCTTACCGCAAATGCCTTCTTTCAATTGTCCGATGGTGATTTTTTTCAAATCAATCCCAACAATTTTGTCCGCCTCCCGATGGCCGCCGATAATGCAAAGGCAAACAGTACATTTTTTTCCGGTAAAAGCCCGGCATAATACCGCGCCCGGACATTGTTGCCCACGAATACGATATTTTTTGTACCATTAGCACGGAGCATATCAAGAATACTTTCCAACTGCGTATAACGCATGACTACAAAAATCACATCATATGTATCCTCCGGTTCCAGCTCCGTAATAACCGGAATCCGGCTGACTGTTGGCTTTCTCCTGAATCCGTTCTGCACAACCAGCCCGTCTTTACGAATTGTCTCCGCCCATTTTCCCCTGGCCAGCAGGGTCACATCCTGTTTTGCGCGAAAGAGATTACCGGCCAGATTTCCGCCCAGCACTCCCGCGCCATACACCAGAATTCTCATCATCATTTTCCTTTCAGTCTTTTTTTCTCTCTTTTCGTTTCTATCACATGGCGAACTGCCGTAATCGGATGATAAAAAATCATCCGTGGCCCGGAAAAACGCATGACCTTCTGAATTTGTTTCCTCATTTCAGGTTTGTAACAATGCACCCTGCAATTTGAACAAAAAGTTTTTGTTTCCATAAAGGGGCACTTATCACTTCGTTCCCTGGCATACGATTCCAGTCCTGCGCATACCGGACAGAGCACTTCTGCCGTATGATGCTGTTTTCTGCAATAAAGCCTGATCATCTGTGAAACGAGTTCCTTTTCTCGGTCTCTTTTATCCTGTATATTCTTTGACATACTCATACCTGTATTTCTCACTTTTCACTGTTATATATTTTGAAACAGGGCTGTGCCCCGATATAATAAAACAAACCTTTCGAAAGTTAGCAAATACTAACTTTTTAACTATCATAGCACTGTCAGACTTCTTTGTCAATCCAACTGAACAGTATCCTTGATTTTCAGAAATACTTGTGATAGAATAACTACAAATCAGGAAGTTAAGAAGTGGAGTGATCGAGCAGTGGCTTCTATCTGTATTACAAAAAGAAAGAATAAAAATGGTATTGTCTGGCAGTATCGTTTTGAGATTGGTTCCGTGAATGGAAAGCGCCAGTGGGAATCAAAAAGCGGTTTTGCGACGAAACGTGAAGCCCTGGAGGCCGGAAAAAAGGCCCAGCAGATGTACGACAGCACAGGCAGGGTTCTGAGACAGACAGAGATGACTTACTCCGATCTTCTGGATCACTGGATTGAACAGGAAGTGAGTCAGACATGCAAGCCGAATACAGTTGACAATTACCGTAAAAAAATCAACCTGTACATTAAGCCGGAACTCGGCAGATACCGGATTAAAAGTATCACCAAACAGAATATCAAGGATTTTCTGCTGAGGCTTTACAATGATGGGTTCAGCCCCAATACCATTTCGGTATGCAGAGGAATCATTACAAAGTCCTTTACCTATGCTGTGGATTCTGACTTTATTGCCGTTTCACCGGCAGATCATATCCGGATCAGCAGACAGAGCGGACTTCCTCCCAAAGTCCCCACCCGCACTGAGCCTCATGTGTACATCCCTGCTGACAGGATGAAAGAAATCTTTGAGCGGTTCCCGGAAGGAACTTCCTGCCATCTTCCCATGATGATCGGCTATCACTGCGGCCTTCGTCTGGGCGAAGTATTCGGTCTGACCTGGGAGGACATCGATCTGGAGAACCGGACTCTGTCCGTGAACCGTCAGGTACAGTGGATCTCCAACAAACAGCCGAAAGCGGATACTCCATCCGGTCAGATCCGGAATACACAGAGCAAAATCTCCGATCAGGCAGGCAGAACAGCCAGAACCGATAAAGCCGGCGGCAGTGATACCAGTGATTCTGATAGCGGATACTGGTATTTTTCAGAACCCAAGTACCGCTCCTACCGCACCATCGATATTGATGAAGCTCTGACTGAACTGTTGGCAAGAGAAAAGGCAAAGTATGAAGCAGAAAGACAGAATACAGAAGATTATGTGACTTATTACGCAGAGCAGCCGCTGATTCATACCGGTATAAAGCCGGAACATCCACAGGCTTTTAATAAGATCAGCTGCAGCGGCAGTAAAAACAGCGGCGGTACAGAGATTCATCTGATTAACGTCAGAAGCAACGGAACCTTTATTTCACCGCGTACCCTGAAACATACTTCTTCAGTTATCCATCATCAGCTGAATTTTCCTGAGTTTGATTTTCATTCTCTGAGACATACGCATGCCACCATGCTGCTGGAGCACGGAGCGCCGCTGGTTTACATTCAAAGGCGTCTGGGGCACACCAATATTAAAGTAACAACAGATATTTATACCAATCACCTGACCGCCGATATGAGATCCCAGGGCAACTCCATTCTGAATGATATCTATCATCCGTAAAAGTGATTTGTCCGAGTATCACCATCCCATTGCTTCAAGCCAGCGGCTGACTTTTTCTTCCCGCTTTTTTCTTTCGGGCAGACCTGCCAGATGCAGTTCCCCTTTGATGCTGCCATCCAGAAGATACAGTATTCGGCTGCATCCGGCTGCAACTTTGCTGTCATGGGTTACCATAAGAATGGTGACCCCTTCCTGATTCAGCCGGATAAATTCTTCCATTACTTCCCGGGCAGCCTTCTGATTCAGTGCTCCGGTAGGTTCATCCGCAAAAAGGATTTCCGGCCGGTTCATCAGACTTCTGCAGATACAGGCCCTCTGAAGCTGCCCACCGGATACTTCGGTAATTTTCCGCTGCGCCAGTTCACCGATTCCCATTTTTTTCATGAGTGCATGTGCCCGAAAGGTGATTTCCTCCCTGTAACGTCTGCCTTTTTTCAGATGACAGGCGGGCACCATGATATTGTCGATCAGATTCAGATTTTTCAGCATATTCATCTGCTGAAAGACAAATCCCATCCGTTCAAGCCGCAGCTTTGCTTTTTCATCCTCGGACAGGCTGCAGATTTCCGTACCGTTTATCCATACTTCTCCCGAATCCGCACGGTCCATGCCGGATACCTGATAAAGCAGAGTTGATTTTCCCGAGCCGGAAGGGCCCATAACTGCCACCATCTCTCCCGCATTTACAGTAAAGCTGGCTACAATCAGATACTGCGGAGAAAAAATCTGTCCTTTTTTCTCTTTTCCGATTCTTTGCTGCCCGGTAAGAGCCTCCACCGCGGACAATCTTTCCATGCGCTTCAGTGTCCTCCTGACGGAAAACAGCAAAATGCCTTCTGTCAAAGCCGCACCTGCAAAAGCTGCCAGAATCCCCGCCAGTCTGCTTTCTGACATCCCATACAGTTCCTGTATATGTACCGATATCTTTGCCTCTGCCAGCAGTGCGGCTATCAGCCCGGCTGCAGCCCCCAGACCCGACAGCGCCAGAAATTTTGTGAAATAAAGGTAAAAAATATCTTCTCCGGAAATACCGACAGCTTTCAGTATTCCGATTTCTTTCCGGTCATTTTCCAGCTATGTCAGCAGTGTAAAACGGATACAGAGCATGGAAATCAATAATAATGCTACACTTACCAGAAGGATGACCAGAATCATCAGTCCGTCCGAAAGTGCATTCATCAGGCGGATCAACGGTTTTGTAATGGCAGGTCCGTTGGAAGGAAGTCCCGCATCCGTATATTCCGCAGAAAATTCCCCCGTATCCGCACCTTCTTTCAGCAGAAACTCAATCAGATATTCCTTACTGCCTGCCGTTTTCAGCCGTTCATAATCCGATGGGCTCACTAGAAGACGTTTGGAAGATGCCATCATGGAATTCATCTGAGAATCCCTGAGAAAACCTGCAATGACAAAAGACACTTCACCAATCTGTACGCGCTCTCCCACCATAAGATCATATTCCTGCCTGTAACAGACCGGAACATAGATTTCACCTTCTGAAACCTGTATGATCCCGTTATTCATATCCAGAAGATAATCAAATTTATCACTCTGCACACAGACACCGTTGTCCTGGGTACTGTCCGCCAGAGAATGACCATTCAAAATGATGGCACTGTTTTCCAGATTCAGAAAAGACAAAGTCTGATAATCGGAAACTTTTTCATTTTCTTCAGCAAACCGGAAAAGCTCCGTTTCTGAAATTTCTCCGGTATGCATCTGCAGAAAATCCGGTGTCTGTGCTTTTTTCATCAGCCGGTCCACTGAGCCTGTCAGATTGATGAAAAGAAAACAGGTCAATGCAGTCATAAACGCACACAAAGTCATAAAAAGCCATGTGGAAACCGATGTCAATCGATTATTCTTCATATCATTCCATAAAATTCGTCTTCTCACACAATTCCCTCTTTTCTGTTTTCTGCAGCTTCTGAAGCTTCTTTTTCCAGCATCCGCACTGCTTTTATAAAATATACAGACAGTGCCATAACACCAAGCAATGCTCCGGAAACCATGATCACTGCAGCAGCACCGCGGCCGACTCCAACATCAAAACGAACGCCGATCTCATCTGCCAGCATGCCTGCCAGTCCATAAGCTACAACATATCCGATCTGTGACAGAAATCCAATAAGCCCCCACGCTCTTCCCTGCAGTTCATCCGCAATATTGGTCCTGACCAGAAAATCCAGACAGTTATTTGCAAAAGGCAGCATGGAAAAAAACAAAAAACCGGCCGCACAGATCAGGTAAATATTTTCCTTCAAACTGAAAAGAATCATAGCAATTCCGGCCACAGTAAGCGATACAGACAGAATCTTTACATAATTTTTTCTGATTCCTCTAGCCCCCAGAAACAGACCGGATACCAGCATGCCGCAGGCACAGACGGTTTCACTGATTCCCAAAGTAACGCTGTCTGCAAAATCCAGAATCAGCGGTTCTGCCAGAATCTGAAAAGCTCCCATAAAACAGGTTATGACAGAAGAAAGTAGAATCAGCAGAAAAACACCTCTCTTTTCGGTAACTGCCTGCCAGCCTGTCCGCAAAGCTGCCGAAAAAGCCTCCCTTTCCTCCGCCGGTTTTCTTTCCAGCCCTTTTCTGACCACGCCGGTACAGAACACTGTCTGGAAAAAGGTACCGATATCCAGAAGCAGAAGCAGGCGGATATCCGATACGGTCAAAAGCGCACCGGCCAGAATCGGGGAAATCAGATACCGGGCACTTCCCGCCAGACTCACCATTCCACTGGCTCTGGAGTATTCCTCCTCATCCAGGAGATCTGTTACCGTTGCACGGTAAGATGGCTCCAGCAGAGAAGAAAATACCGAACTCACGGTTACACCGATACAGATTTCCGTCAGACCTGCACCACCATTTGACACACACAACAGGATAAATAAAATGCCCACTGCAGAACAGCCGTCGCCGATCATCATAAGCAGACGTCTGTCATAACGGTCAGCCAGCACACCTGCCGGCACACTGAGCAGCAGCGTGGGCAGAAAAGCCAGCAATGTGACAAGAGCCATATTCGCTGCACTGCCCGTCTGCTGGAATACATATACTCCCAGACCAAAGCTGGTAAGACCACCGCCAATTCCTGATACTATAGCAATCCAATAAATTAATGCATATATCCGGACGCATGAAACCATCCTTCACAATCAGAAATACTAATGGTAGAAAATGCCCTTTGAATGGCTGCTGGAAGTTCATTTACTACCCGCACCTTTTCCCTGCGAA
>JAXDZY010000090.1:0-45763 GCA_034086685.1 Lachnospiraceae bacterium | reverse complement strand
TTTAAATGTTTTCAAAGAATTTTCAGGAAATCCATCTTCTTTCGAAAATGTTTTTAAAGGTTTGTTTCTTACATTGTTCAGTTATCAAGGTTCCTGTCGTTACTGACCTGCGTCAGCAACTCGTTCAGTTTATCACACTTTTCAGTGCTTGTCAACTGTTTTTTTATTTTCTTTCGACTCTTTTCGTCGACATTTCAAAGAATATCACTTTTTTACGAGTTTGTCAACACTTTTTTTACGAGTCATTTATTTCTTTTCAGAAATAAACGGAGAAGGAGGGATTTGAACCCTCGCGCCGCTATTAACGACCTACTCCCTTTCCAGGGGAGCCCCTTCAACCTCTTGGGTACTTCTCCAGAGCCTGAATCTATTAATTTCAGTATTTCTCATTATAATTGTCAGCTGTTCACCAGCTGTACAATTAAGCGGAGAGGATGGGATTCGAACCCATGTGCCCTTTCGGACAAACGGTTTTCAAGACCGCCTCGTTATGACCGCTTCGATACCTCTCCATGGCTTGTCATCCGCTTTTTCTCTCGCAGCGACGTCATTTATAATAGCACCAATATCGTTCTATGTCAACTGTTTTTTTGATTTTTTTTCAACTTTTTATCTTTTCTTTTTTGCATCTGCTCTGTACCCTCACGACAGATTATTGTTCCACAACTGCTGCATCCAGAATTGCTTTCCCCATCACAAGATCTTCAGGAGTTGTTACTTTTATATTATAGTAAGATCCCATTACCATATGTGCAGAGGTTCCTGTATAATATTTTGCTACCATTGTATCATCCGTCACCGAAGGTGCTGTACCTGACTTCTGATCCTCTGCCAGTTTTCTGTAAGCTTCATAAATAAGAGGCTGCTCAAATACCTGAGGTGTCTGTACACTCCACAATAAACTGCGGTCAGGAGTTTCCACTTCCCGCAGGCCACTGTCTGTGACTTTAATAGTATCTTTTACAGGAACAGCTGCCACACAGGCTCTGCTTGTCAGAACATCCTGCATACAGCGCTCAATGGTACTTTGATCCACAAAAGCCCGGGCACCATCATGAATCAGCACATAATCACTATTCTGCGCTGCCTGCAGGCCGTTCCAGACAGAATCATACCTTTCTCTGCCTCCGGACACAATCCGGTCAACCTTCTGGAAACCATATTTTTCAACTATTTCCCTTTGACAATATTCCATATCTGTTTCCCCCGTAACGAGCACAATCCGGTCAACCGGACTTTTCTCAAATGCTGCCAGGGAATAATACAATACAGGTTTACCATTCAGCTCCAGAAACTGTTTTGACACTTCTGTTCCCATCCGCTTTCCTTTTCCCGCGGCAAGTATGATGGCAGTATACAGCATATTAACTCCTCCTGTCTTCCAAATCTGTCCGCCATATCCGATCTTTATCTGTACCGGCTGTCCGGACTTGTATTCTATCACCTCGGCTGTTTAACGCTCTCCCAATTTCAGATTGGGAACCGCATTCAGATCCCAGCCGTTGCGAACACCTTTTTTATATTCGTAATATCCCGCTGCTCCAATCATCGCCGCATTATCTGTACAGTAAACAGGCGAGGGATAACAGAATTTCAGTCCTTCTTTCTCACACGCAGCCGCAAGCCCTGCTCTGAGAGCTGTATTGGATGCCACTCCTCCTGCCAGTACAATCCGGTCATATCCGAATTCTTTTGCAGCACGGACTGCATGATCGGTAAGAATATCTACCACGGTTTTCTGGAAAGAAGCTGCAAGATCTGCATGATTCACTTCTTCTCCACGCATCCGTGCCTGATTGATATGGTTTAATACCGCTGATTTCAGGCCGCTGAAGCTGAAGTCATATGGCGCACCTTCCACTTTTGCATGAGGAAATACGATCGCATTCGGGTTTCCTTCACGGGCACAGCGATCGATTTTGGGACCTCCCGGATATCCAAGACCGATGGCACGTGCCACTTTGTCAAATGCTTCCCCTGCTGCATCATCCCGTGTTCTTCCCAGAATGCGGAATTTTCCATAATCCTCCATAACCACCAGATGTGTATGACCTCCCGATACTATAAGACACAGAAAAGGCGGTTCCAGATCCTTATGTTCGATAAAATTGGCACATACATGACCTTCAATATGATGAACACCCACCAGTGGTTTATTTTTTGCAAAGGCTATAGCTTTTGCTTCGGCAACCCCCACCAGAAGGGCACCCACCAGACCAGGTCCATAGGTTACAGCTACCGCATCTATGTCATCCAGTGTGGTACCCGCATCCTTTAATGCCTGTTCGACTACCTGATTAATCTTTTCAATATGCTTTCTGGATGCGATTTCAGGAACTACCCCTCCAAACAGGGTATGGATATCAATTTGTGATGAAATTACATTGGACAATACTTCACGCCCATTGCGTACAACTGCAGCCGCCGTTTCGTCACAGGAACTTTCAATTGCCAGTATTGTTACATCTCTTTCCTCTGCCATTTTCTTTTCCACTCTTCCATCTATTTTCTGTCAGCAGTTCTCCTCATAATTACCGACTGCTGTTCTTATCTGTTTTACTGCCGGTTTCTATTCCCCGGTTTCTTCTTCATCTTCAAAACGCAGTTCCAGACTTTCCCCATCTGATGCTGCCCATGATGCCGGGAAAATCTTTCTCACACTTCCCATATAATTTTCAGGATAAATAAGGGACGGACTGTAGTGAGTCAGCCACAGACGGGCAGGCTGTGCCTCCCTGGCCAGATTGGCAGCTTCATAGAAAGTCATATGTTTATACTCTCTGGCTTTATCGATTTTCTCCCTCTCACCATACATTCCTTCGCAGATAAACAGATCCGCTCCTTTTGCTTCTTCCGCAATCAGAGGGACCGGTCTGGTATCCGTACAGTAAGTTACTTTCAGTCCTTTTCTGGGGGCGCCCATCACCTGATCCGGCGTATAGGTTACCCCCTCATATTCCACTGTATTACCTTTCTGCAGCGGATTCCAGTACTGTACAGGAAGTCCCAGTGCTCTGGCTCTGTCTACCTGAAATTTTCCTTTTCGGTTCAACTGTACGCTGTAACCATAACAAACTACATTGTGATTCACCCGAAATGCCCGTATTTCGTAGGAACCCACTGTAATATCCTCTGTTTTTTCCGTCAGCTCATGAAACACAATGGGAAATGGCAGTTCCGGGGCAATCGTCCTCAGAGCGTTAACCACTCTCTCCAGTCCACGGGGACCGATCATCAGCAGCGGTTCTTTCCGATCCGCATTGCCCATGGTCAGCAAAAGTCCCGGCAAACCACTGATGTGGTCTGCGTGATAATGTGTAAAACACATAACATCAATCGGTTTAAAACTCCATCCCTTTTCTTTTACAGCCACCTGGGTTCCTTCTCCGCAGTCAATCATAAGACTGCTGCCACCGCACCGCAGCATCAGGGATGTGAGCCATCTTCCGGGAAGCGGCATCATACCACCGGTTCCCAGTAAACAAACATCCAGCATAATATTTTCTCCAAAAGGCAGTTTCCTGCCCGTTTTCCTTCTTTTTGATAACCTTTTTCAACCGGATTACAGCAATTCTGTCTTTTTTTCCTCTGTAACCGGAATCCTGAAATCTCCTGTCAGACGGTCATAGCACGCCTCACACAGATCAAAACTGTGCACTGTTCCGTCTTTTTTTGAAAAATATCCCCATTCCTTTTTAAAAGAAGCAAAATCCTCTTTCAGGACACCATTCTCCTGCAGTACGATTTTACCGCAGCAATTGCAGGCTGCCCCTGTCAGTTTTCCATTCTGATCATAGATTTTCATGGATCAATCCTCCCCTGTCAATCTGACATCCGTTTCGTTTTTTCGAATATTTTCCCGAGAAAACGATCTGTTTTTTCGCTGCTGATCTTACTATAGCAGATTCTCTTCTTTAATATCAATGGAAATTTCGGGGAATCCATCCATCTGACGGCCTGACGTACATCCCATGTCACATGGGATATGATTTACTCATGATAACCGCATCCTCATCCGGTCTATGATAATATTTCTTCCGGCATCCCTGTGTGACAAATCCTGACTTCTCATAAAGAGCACGGGCAGGTTCATTGCTTTCCCGCACCTCCAGCCAGACAGAATAAATCCCATTCTCCAGGACAAAATAATCCATATGCTCCAGTAAAACCTGTCCAACACCCTGACGGCGGTACTCCGGTGATACCCCTATGCGTAAAAGCTCACCTTCATCAGCTGCTGCCATGAAAAACAGATATCCCACCGGTTCTCCATCCAGTTCTGCTACAAAACTGGTATCCGGCCTGTAATGAAGAGTATTGATCAGACTCATCTCCGTCCATGCATCACTGAACAGTTTCTGTTCCAGTTTTACAAGAAACGCAATATCCTGCTGCTTCATATTTCGTACTGACAGACTCATAGCTGTTCCTCTGATGCATCCTTTCCGATTTTTTTCTCTGCTTCTGCCAGCTGTCGTTCTGCCTGTGACACCCGCAGATAATCCGGCACATGTTCCACTGCAGTCTCCGTACGGCCTTCCCTGCAGTAAACCAGCCCCAGGGCTGCCACAGCACCGGCACGGGCACGGCAGGCAAATGCAGGTGCACGGCGAATATCCACTGTACAGTTTTTCTCAAGCAGTTCCCAGTAGGTATCCGCCCCATCTCCGGTGAAAATAACCGTCTCCCCAAGCTGGTTCAGAATCTCTGCCAGTTGGCAGACATTGGTATGGCAGGCCGGCTTTATAACCTGAAACTCCTTTTGATTGCGGTATATTCCCGCAAAAACATTTTCCTTTCTCGCATCCATCATGGCACAGATCAGCCCCGGTGTTCCGAAAATCTGATATGCCATGGCATCCAGAGTCGGCACATGTACCAGCTTTTTATTCAGAGCCAGCCCCAGCCCTTTTGCAGTAGTCGAGCCGATTCTCAGACCGGTAAATGATCCGGGACCGCCTGATACGGCAATTGCATCAATCGTATCCAGATCCAGCTGAATCATATCTTTGATTTCCGCAATCATGGGAAGCAGCGTCTGTGAATGTGTCTTTTTATAATCAATTGTATATTCTGCAGTCAGATGATCGTCCTCCAGTATTGCTGCAGAAGCGGTCATTGCCGCACTTTCAATTCCCAAAATCTTCATGATCTCTGCCCCTTATCTGCATCTTGTTCTATATTCCGAATTCTAATCCGCATCTTTTTATCCTGTTCCGTCTCCTCCGCCGTGAGTGTAATCCTGCGGTAATCAAATCCTCTGGATAAATCTTTCTCAATCAGTACACTCATGGCTTCCTCCGGGATCAGATCTCCTATCAGTTCCGACCATTCAATCAAAGATACACCTTCCCCGTAAAAATAGTCTTCATAACCGATCTCTTCCATCTCCTCCGGATCTCCGATACGATATACATCAAAATGATACAACGGAAGACGGCCTTCCTCATAAACCTGTACAATAGTAAAAGTCGGACTGCTTACAGGCTCTGCAATATCAAGTCCTGCCGCGAATCCCTGGGTAAATACCGTTTTACCGGTTCCCAGATCTCCGTTCAGGCAGATAATTGTTCCCGGCTGTGCCATCCGACCCAGTTTTTTTCCCAATTCAAAGGTTTCTTCGGGAGCCTCTGTCTCAAAAACTTCTGTCTTTTTCATTCCTGTCCTCCGTTATTACAGTCCCTTTTTCCTGACATCTCCGGGAACCTGGCTTCGCAGAAATTCTTTTAATTTCTCCTGCTGTTCTCCCAGCTGCTCCAGAGAAATAATCTGTGCATGAATTGGATCCGGGCAGAAATAAACTGCTTTTTTTGTGCAGACGATCTGAAACAGATCCTGCCAGCTTACCTTCCCGCTCTGTTCCCCCTGAGATACGGAAAAACCATCCTTCGTAAGAATATATCGGAAAGATTCTTTATAGGCAGGTGTCTTCGCCACTCTCTTTACACATTTAAAATACAGCATCACAGGATTTACAACCGTAAAAAGCAATCCCAGCACAACAAACGCCGCTGTTCCCTGCGGTGACACATCCCCCCAGGTCCAGACAGCCGCAAACAGACAGAATACACTGAATATCAGCCAGATTTTCCCCATAAGTCCAGAATATGCATGATACATGGTAAATCCAAATAAATCCTTTGTTCTGACTTTCACTTCGAATGTCATTTTCAATTCCCCGCTTTATGAAATTTCGGTTTCACACCGATTCATACGATTCCGGTCTTCCGCCGATTCATCGATTATAACACAACTGCCAGAGGCAGTAAACCTCTGGCAGACTTTTAAAAACAGATCAGTGAATAATTACTCTTACCCGTTTATAAACAAGATATGTGATCAGACTCACGATAATTCCTTTAATCAGATTAAAAGGTACCACTGCTATCAGAACAAAAGTCGGAATATTGGTAATGAGACTGTTAACCTCTGTTCCGGCAGCAATCAATGCCTCCATGGGCATCCCGTAAAACTGTGAATAGAACGGAAGAAGAACCCATGCATTCATGATACCTCCCGCTGCAGCCATCACCAGCGTACCGACTGCCATGCCGGTTACCGCACCTTTTCTTGTTCTTTTTACTTTATAGATAATACCCGCAGGCAGCAGGAAAAAACAGCCTATCACGAAATTTGCCGCATCTCCCACATAAGCTGTCGAAGTCCCCTTGATTACCAGCTTTAACAGAATTTTGATCAGTTCAATCAGAACACCTGCAGCAGGTCCCATACTGAACGTACCGATCAGAACCGGTATCTCACTCAGATCCAGTTCATAAAAAGCCGGTGCAATAAAAGGAATCGGAAACTCAAACAGCATCAGAATTGCTGCCAGTGCTCCAAACATACCTATCTGCACCACATTCCTTATTGATAATGTTTTCTTATCTTCCATCTTGATCCTCCCAAACCGTATGACTTTTCCCGGCATCTGTTAAAATTCATATATCTTTGCACCAAAGCAAATCAATACAGCCGTGTGCGGCTGATGACTCTGCCGCATTTTTCTTCTGCTTCCATATACTGCATCTCTGTCATGGGAGCTGTAATTACTGCCAGTTCACCGGGTACCACACCGGTCAGAACCTTTTCCGGACGGAACAGTTCTTCATACAGAGCTGACTCCATATTTTCAGGCAGTCTGACCATAAAACGCGCGGTGTACTGTCTGTAATCGTCCGGTTTAAGAACTTCTCTGTCCCAGGGAAGTGTTTCACAGACATCTTTCAGTTTCACTGCTTCAATGACATCAGCTACTACCGCTGCTGCCGTAGGCAGTTTTCCGGCTCCGCGTCCAAAAAACATCAGCTGATCAACCACATTGCCGGTCACCATAACAGCATTAAACACATCCTGAACACCGTACAGAGGATGCTCTCTGCTGATCATAAAGGGGGCGACCATGCTCTGCATATGGCTGTGATCATCGGACATTCTGCTGCTTGCCAGCAGCTTAATGGACATCCCCATCTCCTGCGCATATTGGAAATCTTCTGTCATTACATCAGTGATTCCTTCCATGTGAATGTCGGTAAATACAACTTTTTTACCCATGGCTACGGAAGAAAGGATAGCAATTTTACGGCAGGCATCACCACCTTCCACATCAGCAGAAGGATCTCTCTCCGCATATCCAAGAGCCTGTGCTTCTTTCAATGCTTCTTCAAAGCTGACGCCTTTCTGGCTCATCTCTGTGAGAATATAATTTGTCGTTCCATTCAGAATACCTGTAATCTCCGTAACCACATCCGGTGTCAGACATTTATACAGGGGACGGATAATGGGAATTCCTCCTCCTACGCTGGCCTCAAAGAAGAAATTACAGTGATTCTCCACTGCAGTCTCCATAAGTTCCGCACCATACTCTGCCACCAGTGCTTTATTGGATGTTACGACACTTTTGCCGGCCTTCAGCATGGCCATGGCAAATGTACAGGCCGGTTCTACTCCGCCCATGGTTTCCACTACAACTGATATCTCCGGGTCCTGTACTATTGTCTGATAATCATGAATAATCCGGTCCTGAATGGGATCTCCCGGGAAATCCCGTAAATCCAGGACGTATTTCACGCTGATTTCTTCACCTGCTTTGATCTGAATACTTTTCTGATTCATGGAAATCGCTTCCACAACTCCGCTTCCAATCGTTCCGTAGCCCATAACTGCAATTTTCGCCATAGTATTTCTCCTCATCATTCTCTGGATAATAATTTTAATTCACAGATTCCTTCCAAATGCTCAATGGTAGATACCATATCCTGAATATCAGTGCCGGATGACAATACATCCACACTTATGGTCAGAGATGCAACTCCATTGACCGGAATTGCCTGCAGAATGGTCAGAATACTGGCCTGATAATCTGCAATTACCTTCAGAACTGCCGACAGTAATCCCGGAATATCCTCCATGATAATCATAAAAGTGATGGTTCTTCCCTGAAGATTTTCCCGAAAAGGCATAATGTCGTCCTTATATTTATAATAAGAACTTCTGCTGATACCCACCCGGTTCATCGCTTCCTGTTTCGTCATATTTTTATCTGCCTCCAGCAGCCTTTTGGCTTCAACAACCTTCAAAAGAACCTCCGGAAGTGCTTTTTTCTTAACTATGAAATAATTATTTTTTTCTGTCATACCTATTTTCCATATTCTGTGAAATCGTCCGAAGGACATCTGTTCACGCGTACCCATCATGGTGTATAAATTAAAAGTTCTCCGTGTACACTGTACAAATGTATGCTCTATGCAGACACCCATTTACTATATCATATTTACCGACAGGTTTCAACTGAAAAAGGAACCAACCTTAAACCATACAGGCTGGTTCCTTTCCATCTGACTGTTTATTCTCCGGCTGCATTGGCACCGTTCTGCTTCCATTTCAGAAAAGCACTGATAAACGGATCCAGAGCTCCGTCAAGCACAGCATCCGTATTACCGCTTTCACATCCCGTACGATGATCTTTCACCATTGTATAAGGCTGCATTACATAGGAACGGATCTGGCTTCCCCAGGCAATATCTTTGATATCACCGCGGATATCCGATAATTTTTCCGCATTTTCCTGCTGCTTCAGAAGAAGCAGTTTTGCCTTCAGCATCTGCATGGCCTTATCTTTATTCTGGAACTGAGAACGTTCGTTCTGGCATGTTACCACGATATTCGTGGGAATATGGGTAATGCGAATAGCTGAAGATGTTTTATTGATATGCTGACCGCCGGCACCGCTGGAGCGATAGGTATCGATTCTCAGATCATCATCATTGATCTCTATATCAATGTCTTCTTTAATGTCAGGCATAACATCGCAGGATACAAAAGAAGTCTGACGTTTGCCTGCTGCATTAAAAGGCGATATGCGCACCAGACGATGCACGCCTTTCTCTGACTGCAGATACCCGTACGCATTCTCACCATTGACCTGTATCGTTACGGACTTGATACCTGCTTCATCTCCATCCAGATAATCCAGTACTTCCACAGAGAATCCGTGACGCTCTGCCCAGCGGCAGTACATGCGATACAGCATACTTGCCCAGTCACAGGATTCGGTCCCGCCTGCACCTGCGTGGAGTGTCAGAATTGCATTGTCCCGGTCATATTCACCGGTCAGCAGTGTACCGATGCGCAGTTCTTCCAGATCTTCCTGAAATTTTTTCAAAGCATCTTCAATCTCGGGAATTACAGATGCATCATTCTCTTCATATCCCATATCCAGCAGAATCTGAATCTCCTCATACTGGGTCTCCAGATTCTCAATAGCCTCCACACTGCTTTTCAGAGTTTTCATCTCCTGAACAATTCTGGTGGATTTGTCCGGATCCAGCCAGAAATCAGGTTCCTCCATATATTTTTCCAGCTCAACAATTCTGTCTTTTTTTGCCGGTAAGTTAAAGTGAATCCCTCACTTCGATTAATGGTTTGTCAAGGGTTGACAGAGTATACTTGAACTGATCCAGTTCAACCATTTGATCACCTCTTTCATACTTGATTGCGATATCTCAAAGATATCCTGTAAATTTATTGAAGCTGTTCCGGACCGGACACAAAAAGATGTCCGATCCTCACAGTTGCAATTGATGATTATTTCCTGCCGCAGCACTGTTTATACTTTTTACCGGAGCCGCAGGGACAGGGATCATTGGGATAAACCTTTTTGCCCGAACGTTTCACAATTCTGGGACCCGCAGAATCATCCTTGTTGGTTCCTGTCACTTTTACCACCTGAGTACGTTCTTCCTGACGCTTCGGTGTTACAGCATACATACGGCGCACGGTTTCTTCCTGAATAGACGCCGTCATGGCCTCAAACATATCAAAGGCAGCCATCTTGTATTCTACCAGCGGATCTTTCTGACCATAGGACTGAAGACCGATACCCTGACGCAGCTGAACCATATCATCAATATGATCCATCCATTTGATATCAATGGTACGAAGCAGAATAATACGTTCCACTTCACGCATCATCTCAGCAGTCGGATATTCGGATTCCTTCAGCTCATAAAGTCTGACAGCCTGTTCTTTCAGAGACTGCTTCAGCTGGCCCACATTCATCTTATTCAGTTCATCCTGAGCATAGGAAAGCTTAAGCGGAATACACTGCCGGATCAGACCGGAAAGTTCCACCATATTCCACTCTTCCGGATCCTGATCCTCGGAAATGCACATATCCACTGCATGATCGATAATGTCCTGAATCATGTTGATGATCACATCACGCATATTCTCACCGTCCAGAACCTTACGGCGTTCCGCATAAATGATCTCCCGCTGTTCATTGTTAACCTGATCATATTCAAACAGGTTTTTACGAATTGCAAAATGATTATGCTCAATCTTTTCCTGTGCTTTGCGGATTGCATCGGAAAGAGACTTGTGCGTGATCTCCTCATCTTCCACTGCAATCTTCGAGAACACACCCATCATACGTTCCGAGCCGAAAAGCCTCATCAGATCATCTTCCAGGGAAATGAAAAATCTGGATTCACCCGGATCTCCCTGACGACCGGAACGTCCTCTCAGCTGATTATCAATACGTCTTGCTTCATGGCGTTCAGTACCCAGAATCAGAAGTCCGCCTGCTGCTCTTGCTTCATCATCCAGCTTGATATCCGTACCACGACCTGCCATATTGGTAGCAATGGTAATAGCGCCATGAAGACCCGCATTGGCAACAATCCGCGCTTCCTGCTCATGCATTTTGGCATTGAGTACTTCCACATCACGGATTCCCTTATCATTGATCATCTTCCGAAGCATCTCGGTATTCTGAATAGAAGTTGTGCCGACCAGAACGGGGCGGCCCTTTTCATGAGCTGCCACAACCTCATTGACAACCGCACGGTACTTTTCCTTTTGAGTTGTGAAAACTGCATCTTCTTTATCTATACGGATAACCGGTCTGTTGGTGGGAACCTCCACAACGTCCATCCCGTATATATCCTGAAATTCTTTTGCCTCTGTCATGGCTGTACCGGTCATACCGGCTTTCTTTTCAAACTTGTTGAAGAAATTCTGGAAAGTAATCGTTGCGATGGTCTTATTCTCACGCTTGATCTTAACTCCTTCCTTCGCTTCGATTGCCTGATGCAATCCATCCGAATAACGACGTCCCGGCATAATACGACCGGTAAATTCATCAATAATCAGAACCTGATCATCCTTTACAATGTAATCATGCCCTTCATGCATCAGATTATGTGCGCGCAGAGCCAGAATCACATTGTGCTGTTTCTCCAGATTTTCCGGGTCAGCCAGATTCTCAATACGGAAAAACTGCTCAACCCTTTTAATACCTGCTGCTGTCAGGGTGACGATCTTATCCTTTTCATTGACAACATAATCACCGTCTTCATCAGCCTCCGGATCTTCATTCAGCAAAAGCTCCATCTTGGTCAGCTCCGGACGGAATGTGCCGCGTACCAGCTGCCTGGCCAGACGGTCACACTGCTCGTAAAGTTCAGAAGATTTGCTGCCCTGCCCGCTGATGATCAGAGGAGTTCTTGCCTCATCAATCAGAACAGAGTCCACCTCATCAATGATGGCATAATGCAGGTCCCGCAGCACCAGGTCCTTTTTATAAAGAACCATATTATCACGCAGATAATCAAAACCCAGCTCATTGTTGGTTACATAAGTAATATCACAGGCATATGCTTCACGGCGTTCTTCACTGTTCATACTGTTGAGAACCACTCCGACAGTCAGACCCAGAAATCTGTGGATCTGTCCCATCCACTCTGCATCACGCTGTGCCAGATAATCGTTGACAGTTACAATATGAACACCCTTACCTTCCAGAGCATTTAAATAAGCAGGAAGTGTAGAGACCAGTGTCTTACCTTCACCTGTTTTCATCTCGGCTATACGACCCTGATGCAGAATCACACCACCTGTCAGCTGAACCGGATAATGTTCCATACCCAGAACACGGCGTCCTGCTTCTCTGACAACGGCAAATGCCTCCGGCAGAAGGTCATCCAGCGTCTCTCCCTTTGCAAGGCGTGCCTTAAATTCATCCGTCTTTCCGCGAAGTTCTTCGTCTGACAAAGCCTCCATCCGGGGCTTCAGAGATACTATTTTATTAACAATAGGATTTATCAGCTTAAGCTCCCGCTCACTATAGGTACCAAAAATCTTTGTAAATAATCCCATTATGAACCTCCAATAAATTCATAGATTAGATTGTACCACTGAAATGAACACAATTCAACCGGTTTTCCCATATTCAGCCCCACTGCCGGGTTTTGCCGCTTCGACTTCCCTGATTGCAGAAGAGCCCTCATCTCCCCGCATCTGTTTTTCCCGTAAGCAAAATGCACAATTTTTTTGCCGTTTTTTCTGTCAGCAATCTGATCCCATGTATTTATTCACAATCTGTGTATATCTACAGTTACAGTTATCCACACCGCAAACACGGGGATTTTCATTGAAAATCAAGTTATTCACGGAGTTATCCACATTATCCACAAAAAAGTTATGGACAGCATGAAGTGGATAGTTTATGTCAATCAGAAACATTTGTTTTGTACATATCCATGAAATTGATCTTTTGCAAATTTTTCTCTCTGATTCTATTGACAAATCGTCTGTTCGATATGATATAACAATTGATATTTATTTTTCAGTTTTCAATAATTTATAACAAAAAAGCAAAATATTATAAATTTTCTGTAAATTTCCAGTTTCTACTTGAATTTCTCAGGAAATGTGCTATAATATTATCAGACTTTATGATGATTATCCGGTATTTTCACTGATAACATCATATAACACAATTACTCATGTGTTAAATATCATAGTCGGAGGAGCTGATTTTATGCGTTTTAATATTGTTGGGCGCAATATCGAAGTAACTGAGGGTCTTAGAGCTGCCATTGAAGAAAAGCTTGGAAAACTGGAAAAGTATTTTCGTCCCGATACACAGATCAACGTAACGCTAAGTGTGGAAAAAGGCAGCCAGAAGATTGAAGTTACGATCCCCATGAAAGGCAGCATCATTCGTTCTGAGCAGGAAAGTACTGATATGTATGTTTCCATTGATCTGGTTGAGGAGATTATCGAACGTCAGCTGAGAAAGTACAAAACAAAACTTACCGCTTCCTACAAGGGTGCTGTTTCTATCAGTGATTTTGCAGAATCCTACATCGAAGAAGATTTTGAAGAACCTGAAGAGATCCGAATTGAACGCACAAAGAGGTTTGCAGTAAAACCAATGGATCCCGAAGAAGCATGCATGCAGATGGAACTGCTGGGACATACTTTCTTCGTATTCAGAAACGCCGATTCTGAAGAGATCAACGTTGTATACAAAAGAAAGAACGGCACTTACGGTCTGATTGAACCGGAATATTAATCAAACCTGAGGGCTATCTGAAACTGCCCCCCAATAGCTGAATAAACAAAGGCACATCGGCTGCGGATGAAACCGCAGTCCGGTGTGCCTCTTTTTTAATTCCATTTCATTTTTAATTAATGCGTATATGTAACATACTTAACAGGTGTTCCGCAGTAGCCTATGGAATCAATTGTACAGTCACGACGTGAATTGGCTTCATGACAGATCTGACCTCCGCCAATGTAAATTGCTACATGGCTGATACCGCCGTTACCGTAGAATACCAGATCTCCGGGCTGCAGTTCACTTCTGCTGATGGAACGTCCTCCGCCTGCCTGAGCAGATGAACTGTGGGGCAGGCTGATTCCATATGCAGCATAGATTGACATTGTAAATCCTGAACAGTCAGCACCTGAACTCAGGCTGGAACCGCCCCATACATAGGGAAGCCACCCTGCGTACTGCTGTGCCTTTGCTGCAATTGCTGCTCCGGTACCACTGCCGCCGGAAGATTTGCTTGATGAACCTGAAGAGCTCTTACTGCTGGAACTGCTGCTTCCTGAAGAAGAGGAACTCTTTGATGAAGAACCTGAACTTCTGCTGCCGGAGCTGGAACTGGAGCTGCTGCCGGAAGAACTGTTTGCAGCGGCTGCAGCTGCAGCTTCTTCTTCCTGTCTCTTAAGCTCTGCCTGACGTTCCAGTTCTGCTTTCTCTTCTTCAATTGAGATTGCTTTTTCAAACTCCACATATACATCTGCATAATCCGCAGAAATAAATCCCTTTACGTCATCTTCTCCGTCTTCGCCTTCACTGACCAGAACCTTAAGGAACTTATTGCCGTTCTTGTCCTTTACATTCTCTTTTAATACGGAATATACAGAACCTTCTGCCAGCAGATCGATTGTTGCACTGTCAGTGCTTGCTTTTTCACGAAGTCTTAATGTGGTAGCAGTTGTTTTGCAGAGGACATTGCCCACTTTCTTGGCAATCTTTTCAGCATCCTCACCGGTTACAAAATATTCAGCCTTCATATAGCCCTTTACGCTTCCGGACTGAATATAGTACCACTTGCCGTCTTCACCATCAACTGTCTTCAGGATGGTAGCTGCCGCATTATCATAAATCTTACCGAGAATCTCGCTGTCTGTGTTCGGTTTCTTTCTGATATTAACGTAATTGCTTACCTGGGTGATTGCAATATTTTCATAAGGAGAAGTCTCTTTTTCTGTCTCCTCGGTTTTCTCTTCTTTTTTTGCATCTTCCTTTTTATCAGCTTCAGTCTCTTTGGAAGCCTCAGATGCTTTTTCAGTACTTTTTTCTGTTTCAGTTTCTTTGGCTGCCGCATCTTCTTTTGCTGACTTGTCAGCAGTTGCGTCAGACAGGACTTCAGCTACGCCTTTATCCTTCGCATCGGCGTTTTCATTATATGCACTGATATTAAATGCGATTCCGGCAACAGCGCTGTCTGTTGATAAAGTAGTGTCGTTGCCTGCTGCCAGTGCAGGAATGGTATTGGCAGTAGTCAGTACAGCAGTCAGTGTGGCTGCCAGCACTTTTTTCCCTTTAGTCATTTGTTACCTCCAAGAATTTTTATAAGCTATATATTCACTCTTCTTCTGTCATGTCTAATTCCGGCAACAGGAACCTTTCGGACTCTTTGCATGGCAGAAGCGAATCCGCCGCTGAGTTTTCCTGATTTTGCCGCTTACAGTATATAGATGAAACTGCGTCATAAAAAGTTTGCTGTTATTTAAAAAAAATTTAACTTTTCGTGACATCTGTAATATTTTCGTCATATATACAATCTTTCTTAGTATAACAAAGCTCTATAAAACTGTCAATCATCCATTCCCATGTTTTTTAATAAGTTCAATTTAAAGAACCTGAGCGGCACCATGCACAAGATACTTTTCTATAGAAGTAATTGCGTTGGCTCCGTCTGATGCCGCTGTGAGGATCTGACGCAGGGGCTTTGTTCGGATATCACCTGCCGCAAACAGACCGGGAGCTGATGTAACCCCGTCCTCTCCTGCCACCAGATATCCCTGTTCATCGGTGTCTGCAATGCCCGCAAACGCTTCACTGTCAGGAGTAATTCCCACTGCCACAAATACACCGTCCACTGCATAATCAAACTGTTCTCCGGTTTTCGTGTCGCTGACATAAATCCGTTCAACTGTTTCCGAGCCTGCAATCTCATCAGGAACCTTATTCCAGAGAATTTCCACATTGGAAAGTTCCATCAGTTTTTTCTGAAGGCTTTTTGCCGCCCGCAGTTCGTCCCTGCGGTGAATCAGATAAACCTTTTTGCACATACGTGCCAGGAAGATTGCATCTTCTGCCGCCACATCGCCTCCTCCGATTACAGCAGTTACTTTATCTCTGTAAAATGCTCCGTCACATGTAGCACAATAGCTGACTCCTTTTCCGGCAAATTCCTCTTCTCCCGTAATTCCCAGTTTCCTGTGGTGGGCACCGCAGGCAGCCAGAACCGTGTGCGCTCTATAAGCAGCATTTTTCCCGGTTACGGTCCAGAGTCCGTCTTCTTTTCCCAGGGAAACAATTTCATCCGTCACAAATGATGCACCAAGTTTAACTGCATGCTCATGAAATTTCATAGCCAGATCAAAACCGTTGATCCCTGGAAAACCCGGATAATTATCCACTTCGTACGTATTGATGATCTGTCCTCCGCTCATATAATTTTTTTCGATTACCAGAGCATTCAGCTCTGCCCGGGCCGCATAAACTGCTGCAGCCAGACCTGCAGGACCGGAACCTGCGATCACAACATCATAAACAGTATCATTTAACATTTTTTCCATTGCGTATAAATCCTTTCTATATATAATTAAAACTGTTTTCGGAATTTTATCCGAGGACGGTGCCTCAACACTTATTCTACCACAAAACCCGCATTTAATATACGCTGCCGGAAAAGAATCTCACCCATATGCGGAAATACAGGCTCTCATTATAAAAAAGCTGTATCTTCCCTCCGCAAAAATCTGTTCGCAGCAGAAAGATACAGCTTTCCCTTTTTCCTATAAAATATAAACTCCGTACCGGCAGAGTTTCCTATTCTCCAAGATATGCTTTCTTAATGGAGTCATTGTTCATCAATTCTTTCGCATCTCCATCCAGAACAATCTTACCTGTTTCCAGTACATAAGCGCGATCCGCAATGGAAAGTGCTTTTTTCGCATTCTGTTCCACCAGAAGAACCGTAACGCCATCAGCACTTACATCCTGAATAATACTGAAGATTTCATTTACGAAAATAGGAGACAGACCCATGGAAGGTTCATCCATCAGAATGATACCCGGCTTTGACATCAGCGCACGTCCCATGGCCAGCATCTGCTGTTCGCCTCCTGACAGCGTACCTGCCATCTGATTTTTACGTTCCTCCAGACGGGGAAATCGTTTATATACATTTGCCAGAGACTCTTCGATCTCGTTCTTATCACTTCTGGTATATGCCCCCAGCTTCAGATTCTGCAGAACAGACAGTTCCGCAAATACACGCCGCCCTTCCGGTACATGGGCCATACCCATGGAAACGATCTTATGCGGAGGTACTTTTGTAATGTCTGTACCATTGAATTTAATGCTGCCTGCCTTGGGCTTCAGCAGACCGGTAATAGTGTGCAGCGTGGTGGTTTTGCCTGCGCCGTTGGCACCGATCAGTGCGATAACCTCACCCTGATTTACATCCAGCGAAATTCCCTTAATGGCCTGGATCATACCATAATAAACCTGTAAATCTCTGATTTCCAACATTGCCATGATATGTTCCTCCTATTCACCCAGATATGCCTTGATAACTTCCGGATTATTCAGTACTGTGGAAGTTTCTCCGCAGGCCAGAATCGCACCGAAATTCAATACCGTCAGTTTCTCACAGATACCGGAAACCAGCTTCATATCATGCTCGATCAGAAGAATGGTCATATCAAAATGATCACGCACAAAACGGATCGTATCCATCAGTTCCGCTGTCTCATTGGGATTCATGCCGGCTGCCGGCTCATCCAGAAGCAGAAGCTTCGGGTCAGTTGCCAGTGCTCTGGCGATTTCCAGTTTTCTCTGCTTCCCGTAAGGCAGATTGGCTGCCAGTATATCCGCTTCTTTATCCAGATCAAATACTTTCAGCAGCTCCATGGCACGTTCGTCCATCTGCTTTTCCACTTTCCAATAAGAAGGCAGACGCAGAATTCCGGCCACTGTACTGTATTTAAACTCATTATGCAGTCCCGCCTTAACATTATCCAGAACACTCAGTTCCTTGAACAGGCGGATATTCTGGAATGTACGGGCAACACCCGCATGATTGATTTCTATAGTACTCTTTCCTGTGATATTATGTCCGTCCAGTTCCACAGAACCGCTGTCAGGTTTGTAAACGCCTGTCAGCAGGTTAAATACGGTGGTTTTTCCGGCACCATTGGGTCCGATCAGACCATACAGCTGTCCTTTTTCAATGGACACGGAAAAGTTATCAACCGCTTTCAGACCGCCAAAGGAGATGGTCAGATTTTTTACTTCCAATAAAGCCATAATTTACTTTGCCTCCTTTGCTTTCTTTCCGGCAAAAATCCGTTTCAGAGAATGCCTTTCTCTGAACTCCAGACAGGCCGGTGCCCAGTTAAAGAGCATCATGAGGATCAGTACGATTGCATACACAAGCATACGGTAATCGCTGAATCCACGAAGCAGCTCAGGCAGAGCGGTCAGAAGCATTGCCGCAATAATGGAGCCCCGCATATTGCCGATTCCGCCCAGTACCACGTATACCAGAATCATAATGGACATATTATAACCAAAGTTTTTGGGCTGCGCCAGCAGCGAGCTCAGATTGTGAGAATACAATACGCCTGCCACACCTGCAAGAGAAGCAGAAATGACAAATGCCATCATCTTGTATTTTGTAATATTGATACCGATGGATTCCGCTGCAATACGATTATCACGAATAGCCATGATAGCACGGCCCGAACGGGAATTGATCAGATTCAGTACGATAACCAGAGTAATCAGAATCAGAATCACGCCAATGGTAAAAGTGGAATCCTTCGGAGTACCGGTAATACCCTGCGCTCCTTTAATAATTACTTTTCCATTTTCAGACAGGTTCAGAGCTGCTTCATCTTTAATGGAAAAATGAAATCCTTTCTCATCCACACCAAAATAGATAACATTGATCACATTTTTAATAATTTCACCAAAAGCCAGCGTCACAATAGCCAGATAGTCGCCCTTAAGGCGAAGTACGGGAATACCGATGAGTACTCCGAATACCGCTGCCACTGCCGCTCCAACCAGAATCGCCAGAATAAACCGGAGCAGATCAACGGAAATCGTATCCTTTGTGATCTGAGAAAATGCAGCTCCGGCAAATGCACCGGCACACATAAAACCTGCATGACCCAGACTCAGCTCACCCATAATACCGACTGTCAGATTCAGGGACAGTGCCATGATAGAGTAAATACACAGAGGTACCAGCATACCCTGAAACAAACTGGAAAGATTGCCCGTCACCGACATGGTCTGCAGAATTACATAAAAGATGATAACCATCAGATAGGTGGAAAGATCACCTTTCAGAAGCTTTTTTGCATCAATTTTTTTCCTTGACATTCCTGGCACCTCCTTAGACCTTTTCCTGTATATTCTTGCCCAGAATACCGGTAGGTTTCACAAGAAGCACAACAATCAGAACAGCAAACACGATAGCATCCGACAGCTGCTGTGAAATATATGCCTTGCTCAGAATCTCAATAATGCCCAGCAGGATACCGCCGATCATGGCACCGGGAATGGATCCGATTCCTCCGAATACAGCTGCCACAAATGCCTTGATACCGGGCATGGCACCGGTATAGGGAGACAAAGTAGGATAGGCCGAACACAGAAGCATACCGGCAATTGCCGCCAGACCGGAACCGATTGCAAAAGTCAGGGCAATCGTTCCGTTTACATTGATACCCATCAGCTGTGCTGCACCCTTGTCTTCAGAAACTGCCAGCATGGCCTGGCCTGCTTTGGAATGATTGATAAAAGTTGTAAGGGCCACCATAATAATGATGCAGGCAATAATCGTTACGATTGTTACACCCGAAATCTTCAGCTTTCCGTCAGCCAGAGTAATTCCTTTCCATGTAATAACAGAAGCAAAGGATTTGGAATTGGCGCCGAAAACCAGCAATGCCAGATTCTGCAGCAGATAACTGACACCGATTGCCGTAATCAGTACAGCAAGCGGTGATGCAGCCTCACGCAGGGGTTTATAGGCCACACGTTCGATCAGCATACCAAGCAGGGTACATACGATTACAGAAAGAATTACGCCCAGAAGAGGATTCATCCCCAACGTGCTGGATACTGTATAAACCGTAAACGCACCGACCATGATAACGTCACCGTGAGCAAAGTTCAGCATCTTTGCAATACCGTAAACCATGGTATAGCCCAGAGCAATAATTGCATAAACACTGCCCAGACTGATACCGCTGATCAGATAATTAATAAAGCTCATCATGTTGTTTTCCTCCATTTCGCATTGGATAAAGAGTTGTCCCCGGACAGCGCTTTATCCAATGCGAATATACTAACACATTTCAAATAATACCGGTAATTCAAAAAAGAGGGCAATACCCGGTACTGCCCTCTCTGGCCAATTGATTTTATATCAGTTTCATGCAGTTCCGGACATACGGTAATTCATATATCCAGGAACATTTCAGGCACTTACTGTGCAGAAACGTATTTGCCATCCTGGATTACAACAGCCTTGGGTGCTTTGGAAACTTCACCGGTTGCTGACCATGTCATACCGCCTTCATCACTGGTCAGACCCTTAACATTGATCTTAACCATAGAAGCCTTCATGCCTTCACAGATATCGGAAATGCTGTCTGAAGGTTTCAGATCTGCATCTTCGATTGCTGCCTTGATTGCATAAATTGCATCGTAAGCATCTGCTGCGAACTGGTTGGGAGTTTCGTCATTGTTGTTCTTTTTGTAAGTCTCGACAAATTTCTGAGTTGCTTCGTCCTCTGCATCTGCTGCAAAAGGTGTCAGAAGCATCAGACCCTCTGCCAGAGAAGTATCAAAGTTTTCAACACCAAGAATACCATCCATACCATCGCATCCGTAGAATACGGGATCATAACCCATGCTGTCTGCCTGAGCAAGAATCAGAGCAGCTTCCTGATAATAGATGGGAAGGAATACCAGTTCAGCGCCTGCATCCTTTGCCTGCTGCAGCTGTACGGAGAAGTCCGTCTTGTTATCGCCTGTGAAAGAACCTTCCGCTACGATTTCGAAAGGCTGATTCTTAGCTTCTTCTTTGAACTTTGCATAGATACCTGATGAATATACATCTGAACTGTCATAGATTACAGCAACCTTGGAAGCAAGGGCGTTATCACCGATGTACTGAGCGGATGCAATACCCTGGTTCGGGTCTGTAAAGCAAACCTGGAATACATTGTCTCTGCCATCGATACAGTCTGTGGAAGAACCTGAGGGAGTAATCTGGAACATATTGTCATTAGCTGTTTCTGCAGCCACTGCTGTACAGCATCCGCTGGTAACAGTACCTGCCAGAATCTGCATCCCCCAGTCTTTTAATGTATTGTAAGCATTAACAGATTTCTCATTATCCAGTTCGTCATCTTCAAATTTGAATTCAACCTTGTAACCATTGATGCCGCCTGCTTCATTGATCTCATCAACGGCAATCTGTGCACCGTTCTTTACACCCAGACCATAAATTGCACCGGCACCTGTTGCAGGTCCGATGGAACCGATCTTGAATACTTCTTCACCGGAATTTGCATTGCTGTCCGCTGAACCCTTATCGCTGCTGCCGCATGCTGCCAGGGATAATACCATGGCACCGGCAAGAGCCAGGCTTAACACCTTTTTGAACATTTTCATTTTCATATCCTCCTCAATATATTTGCAGCTGCCATACCACTGCTGCAAGTCTGTCCGACCCTTCTTTTATACATATACAGAAAAAACAGATAGCATACAACAGGGGCAATTTTAGCACTACTGAGAATCATACTATCTGCTTTTTTCATTGTCAATACAAAACTTACAAAAAATGCATTATTTTGCAGGCTTTTTCTGTCTTACGCACTGATTTACACTACTGCTCCGCCAGAGCTACAATGGCCTGATACCCTTCCAGAACCACCTTGCCGTTTTTCCAGCTGTCAGGCAGCACAGCTTCTGCATCCTGAACTGTTTCCGTATTATTCAGAAGCAGTTTTTTCAGTCTGCAGGGCAGTTCCACTGTACGGGATTCTGTCTGAAAATTGCCCAGAACCAGAAGTGTCTGATTCTCCGTTTTTCTGTAATAAGCCATGAGATTGTGCATTTCACGAAGAACCGGAATTGTGGTTCCATATACCACCGTCTCCATATACTCCGGATTTTTCCTCAGAGCAATCATGGCCTTATACCAGTTCAGCACACTGTCCGGATCTTTCTGTTCATCTTCCACATTGATGTCCGTATATCCGGGATTCACATACAGCCAGGGAGTTCCCGTTGTAAAACCGGCCTGAAAACCGCCGGTCCACTGCATGGGCGTACGGGCATTATCACGGCTGAAACGATTAACGGCAGCAAGAGCCTCCTCCTGGGACAATCCTGCATCCCTGGCCACCCGATATTCATCTCTGGAAGAAATATCATCCACCTGATCGATACTTTTTAATACCACATTTTCCATACCGATCTCCTGCCCCTGGTAGATAAATGGAAGACCTTTCAGCATAAAATTCATGGTTCCCAGCAGTTTCTTGGATCGTACCGTGCATTCTCCCGCGGGAATATAACGGCTGACACCACGTGGTTCATCGTGATTCTCAATGATATTGGAATAATATCCCACGCCTTCCATCTCCTCCTGACTTTCAAAACAGCAGTTTTTATAATCATCCGGCGTAATCACAGCCGCATCATACCATCCCTTCGTACTGCCTCCGAAAATCGTTTCATTAAAATCAAACATGGTAGAAAAATACCCGTCATCTCCAATAAACCGCGGCAGTTCTTCCTTATCCACATCAAATACCTCTCCCACGGTAAATGCATTATGGGGCTTAAAGGTTTTTTCGTACATTTCCCTTAAAAATACTCCCACTCCCTTCGCATCTTTAAGCATACGCTGAGGCATTACCAGTCCGTCAGGACGATCTGCAGGATAACTGTAATTCTCAAAAGGCAGTGCTTTTTTTATATTGATAATCGCATCGATTCGGAAACCGGCCAGACCTTTATCCAGCCACCAGTTGATCATTTTATAGATTTCTTCTCTGAGCCGGGGATTTTCCCAGTTCAGATCCGGCTGTTTTTTATGAAAAAGATGCAGATAATACAGATTTTCCTCTTCATGACCCGGCATCTTGTCCCATACACTTCCGCCAAAATAGGAGCGCCAGTTATTGGGAGTGCTTCCATCCTCTTTTCCCTTTTCAATATAGAAAAACCTGCCATATTCACCATATGGATCCTCACAGGCTTTTTTAAACCACTCATGCTCATCGGAGCAGTGATTCACCACCAGATCCATCAGAACATACATCTCTCTTTTTTTCGTTTCTTCCAGCAGACAGTCAATATCCTCAATTGAACCGAATCTGGGATCAATATTATAATAATCGGAAATATCATATCCCTGATCAGCCAGCGGAGAACAGAAACAGGGTGACAGCCAGATAATATCGATTCCCAGATCCTTCAGATAATCCAGCTTACTGATAATACCGGGAATATCCCCGATTCCGTCTCCATTGGAATCATAAAAACTTTTCGGATAGATCTGATACGCTGTTTTCCCATGCCACCATTTTCTTTCCATAATTCACACCTCACTTTTTTCAACTTCTGTTATCAGTATACAGAAACATTCTCTCTTTTTCTTGCCATAATCTGATAAAAAAATATGGTATTGTGACTTTCAGGATCTCTACTGCTTCTGAAATCCCCTGAAAAATAACAATACCATACTCCGAAGCGGTGACCGGGTGTATCTATCCGCCCATGCGGATTTTTTTCCGATACTGAAGCGGTGTGGTTCCTGTCATCTTTTTAAACTCCCGGATAAAACCACCCATATCATGGAATCCGCATTCATAGGCCACCTCTGTCACAGAAAGTTCTGTCTGTTCCAGCAGTGCACTGGCTTTTTTCATACGATATCTGTTTGTATACTCAATAGGCGACATGCGGATGACCCGACGGAATAAACGGCAGAAATACTGCTCATTCAGTCCGGCCCGGGCAGCCAGATCACGGATATAAATTTTCTCGCGGTAATGCTCATGAATATAGGAAAGCGCCATCTTAATGTAGGCAACCTGCACATTTTCCCGGGACTCCCGTACCTGCAGAAGTCCTGCCTCCTGCATACAGGCCAGGAGTTTTAACAGAGAAGCTTTAACCATCAGCTGGCTGGATGCCGTATCCGCAAGGAACTGGTCCTCCGCAGGAAAGCCGGTTCCTCTTCCCCTGCCCGTTCTGTCTGAATCCCTCAGAAAAGCCTGCTCCATGAAAAGATATTCCCGAAGTACATCTTCCCACACCGGATCTCCGGGCAAAATCATTCTTGGAAGCTGAAGCTGATGTTCCATCAGCACATTAATAATCTGATCCTGCATCTGATCCTGCTCCTGAAAAGCCAGCAGACGCGGATCAAAAACAACAGCACTTTCCGTATACTGAGATGAAAGTGTATGCAAAGCATGCAGTTCCCCGCTGTTAACAACGCAGATACAGGGAGCTTTCAGACGATACTGTTCCATATTGATTTCTGTATGAAATTCTCCTTTTTGCAAAAACATAAGCTCTATTTCATCATGCCAGTGATGTTTTACCTCAAAACCGACTGCCTGCCCACTGTTTCCCGCATTGTAATAAGCACATGGAAACCGATGGGTTCCATGCTGGCGATGCTCCCTGTAATCCCGGCTCATCTGATTCTCCTTCCGAAAACAGACAGATTTCTCTGAATCCCGTTACTGTTCTTTGTGAATATGCTCATGAACTTTATGACTGTGTCCATGGACCCCATGAATATGTTCATGACCACCATGCGTGTGTTTATCATTGCCGCATACCACACAATCTTTTTCGATTTTCCCCATGGTATCCTCGTCCCAGCTTCCGTAAGCTACCATTGGAGTTCCTTCCATAATACACAAGCTGACTGTTTCATACAGCATGATTCCGCCTTTTCTGGCAACACAGGTCTGCAGCACATTGCCGAAATAATCGCAGACTGTTCCGAGGATTTCTCCTTCTTTGAATGTCTCACCGGGCTGTTTGGTGGGGTACCAGCACCCGGATTTCTCCGCATCTTCATAAATTACCGGACTTACATCAATCGGTTTCTCTCCGTGCAGATGCGCATCTCCATCCAGAATACTTAAAAAACGAAGAATATTACGCACATCATGCTTATCTTCCTCCACAAGATCCTTACACCATACGGAACTGCAGCCTCTCTCCAGCAGAATGCTGGGGATACCGATACTTCCGGCATAATTGTAGGCACCGCCTTTCCCCCATTTGGATTCCACCAGATAGTCCACATGGGCCATCTCTGCCATCTTCCGGCTCATGGCTGCCACTTCCGGCGCAGCTGCACCTACGCAGTATACATAGGATACCAGCCCCTCAAATCCATCTCCGCAATGCAGATCAATATAATAATCCGCTTTTCTCATAAATTCATTTACAACGGTATAGCAGATTCTGTCCGCCAGGGTTCCCATGGCACTGCCCGGAAATTCCCGGTTAAGATTTTTACCATCCTCATACACCACACTCATGGTACGATGTTCAAAACCGGTTCTGTTCATTAAACGGATGACAATGATATTTCCTTTTACATGAGCCGGATCCAGTTCATCTGCCAGCTCCATGGCAGCCTGAATCCCCACATACTCCGCGTTGTGAAGGCCCCCCGAAATCAGAGCAGTTTCTCCTTCCTGAACACCGCAGATTAAAGTCACAGGAATCCCGAATTCCGCTCCCTCAATTTTCACAAAACCGGAAACCTTTTCTCCTCTGTGAGCCACCAGCTCCCCTACTTTTAACTCATCCATGTTTCATTCTCCTTTCAGCTGCCTTTTTCAGTTGTCTTTTGTCTTTTTCAGTTGTCTTTTTTGTTTTACTTTTCCAGCATCAGATGAAACTGATTCCGCTCAAACTCAATCAGTCCGTCCTGTTTCATTTTGGACAGCTCCTTGGACAGAGCACTTCGATCCACTGCCAGAAAATCGGCCATCTGCTGCCTGGTAAACGGAATGGTAAAATAGCTGCTTTCATTTCTGCGCGACTCATCCGACAGATAAGACAGCACCTTCTCCCGGATAGTCCGCCTGGATGTATGCTGAATCTTCGTCGTCAGATTCAGGTTTTTCCTGGCAATGGAATACAGCAGATTTTTCACCAGCTTTTGATGAAAACGGCAGGTATTTTTACACACATGCATGGCTTTCTGCAGATTAATAAAAAGAATTCTGCAGTCGGTCTCTGCACGAACTGTAATCTGAAGTTTTTCATTACCGAGACAGGCATAAGCCTCTCCGAATATATTCCCCGGCTGGACTACAGATATAATGTGACAGTTACCCCAGAAGTCATCCTGCTGGACATGAACTGTTCCTTCCAGAACAATACCGGCTTCCTGTATCACATCTCCTTCCTGGTAAATGAACTCTCCCTTTCCATACTGTACCTCTCTTGTATGAAGGCAGTTCAGCATGGATATAAGATCCGCTTCTTCAATCCCGCCAAATAACCCCGTTTCATATAAAATGCGGTAATTTTTATCCATAAATCTTCATCTTTACCTCCATTTCCCACCATACAGTTGCATTTGCCACTGTAATTCTTAAAAAATTATAGTATATTCATATTATAAATTCAAGAGAATCCTTTTTATTGAAAAGGTCTCTCAAAAGGAGGTTGCCATGATTCGAAAAATTGTTCAGATTGATAAAGAAAAATGCAACGGATGCGGTGCCTGTGCAAAGGCCTGCCACGAAGGCGCCATCGGCATGGTGGATGGCAAAGCGGTTCTGCTGCGTGATGATTACTGCGATGGCATGGGGGATTGTCTGCCTGCCTGTCCCGCAGATGCAATTTCTTTCCTGGAGCGGGAAGCTGCTGCTTATGATGAGAAAGCCGTAAAAGCCCATATGGAAACTCTGGAACTGAAAAAAAGCAAACTGACTCAGTGGCCTGTACAAATCCGGCTTTTGCCGGTTTCCTCACCCATCTATGAAAATGCCCGTATCCTGGTGGCGGCCGACTGCTGTGCCTATGCACACGGCAATTTTCATAACGAATTCATGAAGGAACATGTGGTTCTGGTAGGATGTCCCAAACTGGATCCGGTTGATTACAGTGAAAAACTCACTGCTATTTTCCAGTCCAATTCCATCCGTGATATAACTCTCACCCGCATGCATGTGCCATGCTGCGGTGGACTGGAACGGGCTGTAAAAACCGCCATTGATGCCGTCACAGAAAAAAGCGGCAGAAAACTGCCGCTTCGGATCGTAACCATCAATGCTGACGGAGATATTATTGCTGACCGGTTTGAATAAATCTTATACAGCTGATAATGCCCAGATATTGCGGATCTGACCTTTGAGCCTGTCAAATTTCCATCTGGCACTGCTGTTGCTGACACTGTTGGGATCATTGACTTCAAACCAGCCATCTTCATAGCCATATATAACAATAAAATGACCTGTCTGGGTAAAATCTCCCGGTGATACGGAACAGATCAGCATGCAGCCATCCTGCAGTTTCTGTACCATATCCTCTTCGGTAAGAGCAAGATCCCGGGAATGCAGGCCGTAATTGGTACATCCTTCTGTCATCAGCGACCAGGCTGTCCCGGCTCCTTCCGTATAATATCCCTGCTGCATGGCATACATGGCTACTGCAGCAGGCGTTGCATCCTCATTCCCCGTCAATGCCACAGCCACCATGGAAAGACAGGTTGGACCGCAGCCCGACAAAGCCATCATACTGCTTCCGTAAGGAATAGCACCCCAGCGTGTATCCCACTGGAGAAAAAGGGGATGATCGCTTTTCAGCTCATCTTCTGTCAGATGAACCTGCTCTGCCGCATCCTCCGTATTCAGGCCCGCCTTCACCAGTTCGGGATAACTGTAAACAAAATCAACCGTCTCCACATTTCTGGATAGAAGACTCAGAAGCTCTTCCGGATAAGAAGCCGTATGGGACTGAATATACTTGATTTTCTCAGAGCTGTCTGCCAGATCCAGATCATTGCCGGACGCCAGAGCCTCCTGAACAGATGCCAGAGCCTGCTGATCCTGGCTCTCCGGCCGGGATTTTTCCGCCAGATCCACCTGTCCGCCTCCTTCTCCGGCCATATCTGCCTGCTCCTGATTCTCTGAATTGCGATTCCAGTAAGATGCAATTCCGGACGCTGCATTAAAAAACAGGCAAACCCCCACAATAATCATTCCAATGCACAGAAGCATTCCTCTATGATGTACTTCTCTGTTCAAATCATTCCCTCCAATCTTATACATTCCTTTTATCAGTATGCCCCTGCCTCTGCCAGTTTATTCCAGTAATTGTAAACTCTCCCGGCTCCGGACACCTGCCGCAATCTTTCTGCTTACAGTATACCTTTTTCTGGCAGCGGTATGTTTTATATTCGTATAAGACTTTCTATCATTTTAAGCAATTTAATCTAACAATTTTCTCACGGCGCATCAGGGAAAAATATCTCGAATATAATTCTTCCGTCACTGCTGGAAGCCTGTATGGTTCCCTTGTGAAGCTCTACGATTTCCCTGGCAATGGCCAGTCCAAGCCCGGCCCCTCCGCTTCCTGATCCTCTGGAAGAATCCAGTCGGAAGAACTGCTCAAACAGCCGGTTCAGCTTGTCCTCCGGTATGGTATTGCCGTGATTCATAAAAGTAATGTGAATCCCCTTTTCTTCTCTTCCCATACAGATATGAATATCCGTATCCGGATAGCTGTAATTAACCGCATTACGCAGCAGATTGTCAAACACTCTCTGCATTTTGTTGCCGTCACAGCAGAACTGCACATCAGGCAAAACCTCCAGGCTACAGGTAAGCCTTTTTTCTGCCAGCATGGGAGAAAACTCATATACCAGCTGTTCCAGAAGACGTGTCAGATTGATATTCCCCAGTTCCAGCGTAATATGTGTCAGATTAAAACGGGTAATTTCAAAAAATTCATTAATCAGATCTTCCAGTCTCTCTGCCTTTTTCAAAGCAATACCGATATATTTCTGCTGCATATCCCGGGAGAGCTCTGTGGTTTCCGACAGAAGATTCAGATAGCCGATCACAGATGTAAGCGGTGTCTTCAGATCATGAGCAAGATATACGACCAGATCATTCTTTCGCTGTTCTGCTTCTTTGGCAGCTCTGGCATTATTTCGTACTTCCAGCTTCACTGCATTCAGCTGAGTTTCAATCTCCTTGAAATCATCAGGAAGTTCAATAAGTTCCTGCGAATTATCTGCAATCTTTTCCGAAGCCTGCAGTGCAAAATCAAGATAATGCACCGATTTGCAAAAAGCCCTGAAAACGATCAGAAGCGATCCCAGAAAATATACAGCCAGCGGAATCCGGTAACGCCACTGATCCAGAAAATGCAGAATCCCGTAATAAGGATTATTGCCCTGCCAGTAGTGCTGCTGCAGAAGTTCTTTCATCTGCAGGATAATAAACAGCAGTACCAGACAGCCTCCCGTATAGATCTTCAGATAATTCAGCGTCTGCCTCCATATCTTGGCAGCTACCGGGCTGTGGAATTCACCGGAATCCACAATTCCTTTTTTCTGCAGCTGCCCCACAATAAAATGAAATCCTGATTTTACGTTTTTTTTCAATTCTTTCAATTTCATGATTCTCTGCCTGGCCTTCTGCTATTCAATCTGGTAGCCGACTCCCCATACTGTCTTAATGAATCTGGGTTTTCTGGCCGGTTCCTGCAGTTTTTCCCGAAGCCGGCCGATATGGGTCATAACCGTATTGTTGTTATCAAGAAACTTTTCTCCCCATACCGCTTCAAAAAGCTCCTCTGAAGATACTACATTTCCCTGGTGTTCACAAAGATACCACAGAATATTGAACTCAATAGGTGTCAGAGAAATATTCTGACCAAAAAGAGTGCATTTATGAGTTTTGTTATTGATTACCAGCCCCCGGATATTATACTCCTGCACCGGCTCCGCCTGGACAGACTCCGCCTGATTATATCTGGTATAACGCCTCAGCTGAGTCTTGACTCTGGCCAGTACTTCAATAGGCTTAAAAGGCTTGGTAATATAATCATCCGCTCCCAGAGTCAGACCCATGATCAGATCACTGTCATCCACCTTGGCAGTCAGCATTATAATAGGAAAAACATACTTCTCGCGTACTTTCCTGCATATATCAAAGCCGTCAATATCCGGCAGCATAAGATCCAGAAGCAGCAGATCCGGTGTCACCGTCTTCAGCTGCTCCAGAAAATCGGATCCATTATAAAATTTGTATACATTAAAACCATCATTTCTTAAATAAAGCTCCAGCAGATCTGCAATCTCCTTTTCATCATCGACAATCATAATCTTTTCGTACATTTAATTTTCATCCTTTCACAAATAACCCCTATAATACAGATTCAAAATCATCGTTTCAGGTTTGCATTTTCTGAAATTTCACTTAATAAAATGATATCGGACAAATTACTGAATTTCAACCAAATTTTTTGTTAAAAGTTTCTAAAGATTTTCACAAGATTCGGAATCAAACTGACTTTGATACAGTTTATAATATGCCCCCTTCTTTTTCATTAATTCTTCATGATTTCCCATCTCCAGAATCCGGTTATCATCCACATAAAAGATGCGGTCCGCTCCGCGGATGGTGGACAGCCGATGGGCAATTACAAAGGAAGTCCTGCCCTCAAGCAGTGCCTCAATTCCCGCCTGAACCTGCATCTCCGTATGAGTATCAATGCTTGATGTAGCCTCATCCAGGATCAGGATCCTCGGATCAGACACCATGGTGCGGGCAAATGCCAGAAGCTGACGCTGCCCGATGGAAAGCCTTGTTCCGCGTTCACTGACCTCCGTATCGTAACCATTTTCCATTTCCACAATAAATTCGTGAGCATGGACGGCTCTGGCTGCTGCAATCATCTCCTCCTCGGAAGCATCCGGGCGTCCGTAACAGATATTTTCGCGAATCGTGCCGGTAAACAGGAAAGAATCCTGAGTCATGACTCCCATCTGTTTCCTCAGACTGGAAAGTGTCACATGACGTATATCATAGTTATCCACAAAAATGGTACCATCTGTTACATCATAAAACCGGCTGATCAGATTCACAATAGTCGTCTTTCCGGCTCCGGTGGGACCCACCAGAGCAATCGTCTCTCCCGGCTGCACATGAAAGCTTACATCCCTCAGCACCGCCTTATCCGGTTCATCTGCATATGCAAAGTTTACATGATCAAACTGCACGCTCCCCCGGATCCTGGGAAGCTCACCGGCACCTGCATCATCCGTAATCTCTGCAGGCGTATCCATAATATCGAAAATACGCTCCGCTGCCGAAATATTGGTAACAATTTTATTATAGAAGCTGGCCAGATTGCGGATGGGGCTCCAGAACATCCCGATATAGGTGGAAAATGCCATGAATGTACCAACACCCACATGCTCTGCACCTATGATGCAGATTCCGATAAAATACAATAGAAAACCGCCTACTCCCCAGGTAATTTCCACCAGCGCGCTGAATAGATCGGCTACTCTTACTGCATTTACAAAGCTGGTTCGGTCCTCTTCGGAAAATACATAAAAATCCGCTTCCGTCTCTTTCTCTGCCGCAAAGCTCTGGATAATACGTATTCCAGAAAGATTTTCATGTATAAAAGCATTCAGATTGGAACTTTTCTTTCTGCGGATCTGCCACAATCTGTGAGATTTAAACTGCAGAAGGAACATACAGGCCATCAGTACCGGCAGCATCAGAAGTGCCGCCATAGCCAGCTTCCAGTTTTTTACAATCATGATCAGGGCAACACCGGCCACAGTCAGAAGATCAGGTATCAGTTTGGTCACGCTGTCTGAAAGCACATCCTTCAGAGAATTGACATCACCGATGATGCGGGCCAGAATCTTCCCTGTAGGCCTGCTGTCAAAAAAGTGAAAGCTTAACGTCTGAACATGTGTATACAATTCTTCACGGATAGTCAGAAGCACCCGGTTGGTCACATCTTCCATGATCAGCATGCTCTGTCTGGTACTGATCCAGAACACCACAAACATGATAAATGCCAGAACCGACAGCCGTATAAGCCCTTCCACATCCTTTTCAGCCACATACACGTCCACGGCCCGCTCGATCATCAGCGGTGCCAGCAGAGTGATTACCAGCGTAATCAGCGTAAAAGTCAGTGCAGCAGCAATCTCTCTTCTATAGGACAGTACATACCCGAACAGCCGAATCAGGGTTTCTTTTTTTGAAACTTCCCTTTGCAGTTCATCCTGTCTGGCTGAATTTACTGCCATAACACTCCCTCCTCTCTGTTTTCTTTATTTCCTCTGCATTCAGATTTCATGTCCTGTTTCCGGACATTTTCTCCATACTGAACGCACCATGTTTCGTAATATTTTCCTTTCCGGCGCATCAGTTCTTCATGACTGCCCCGCTCAACGATGCGGCCGTGATCCAGAATAATGATCTCATCCGCGTCCCGGACCGAAGAAATACGATGGCCGATAATAACTTTTGTCATTTTGCCGACTTCCTTCAGATTTTTCTGAAGCAGTCTTTCCGTTTCCATATCCAGTGCCGAAGTTGCATCATCCAGCACCAGAACCGGCGCATGTCTGGCAATGGCGCGTGCAATGGACAAACGCTGTTTCTGTCCTCCGGAAAGTCCCACACCTCTTTCTCCCACCACCGTCTCATACTCCTGAGACAGCCGGCTGACAAAACGATGTGCTCCGGCCTTCTTTACCGCCCACTTTACAGTATCCGAATCCATATGGGCTTTCTGCCCGGTCTTCACATTCATATCCACCGTATCTGAAAACAGAAATACTTCCTGTGCCACCACAGAAACAGCTGCCCGGAGCTTTTCCAGAGGCATTTTCCGGATATCCGTTCCATCCAGCAGAATCCTGCCGCTGCTCACATCGTAAAAACGCTGCAGCAGATTGACTATTGTTGTTTTTCCGGCTCCGGTCACACCCATAATTCCAAGAGTGCTCCCCGGTTCCAGAGAAAAACTGATATCCTCCAGTATGATATGGCCGTCCCTCTCCAGAGAAACATGATCAAATACCAGTTCACCGCGGATTTCTTTATCCGGAACTGATACTGTATCACCGGCAGGCTCTCCTCCTGATACAGACCCGGCTTCGGAATCTGTTTTCTCTTCCGGCGAACAGATTACCGGCTGCGTGTCTCCCACTTTTCGGATCTTTTTCCAGGAAGCAAATGCAGAAGCAATGTCATTGCTGAGCCAGCCCAGAATCTCCATGGGCCAGATTACATTATTAGCATATTCAGAAAAGGCACTTAATTCCCCCAGCGTCAGCTGATCTCTGATAACCAGAAATCCTCCGGCAATGATAACCGACAAAAGCATCACCTTTCCCAGAAATGAAATCACCGGCTGATGATTGGCGACCAGTCTGGCCTGCTGCATATTCAGCTGATAGAATTTTTTATTGTGACTGTTGAATTTCTCAATCTCATACTGTTCTCTGGCAAATGCCTTTACTGTACGGACACCGGCCAGATTTTCCTGGGCCACCGTATTCAATCTGGCTGTTTCTTCACTGATTTCATCAAATACTGTACCCAGCTTCCGTTCCATACGGACTGCACAGACACCGATCACAGGCAGCAGAAGAAGCGGGATCAACGTAAGCAGAGGACTGATCCGAAACATAAAAAACAGCACCATTACCGTGTGAACCAGAGCTTCCACAGCCAGAATTCCCACAAATCCAACGGCCACCCACACTCTGTCCACATCTTCCTTTAACCGGGACAGCAGTTCTCCCGTATTATGCTCATCAAAAAAATCCATGGACAGAGACTGTACATGATGAAACAGATCACGCCGCATATCCCGGCCCACTGTTACACCCACATAATCGTAGGTAAATTCCTTAGCATACTGAAAAACCGCTCTGCCCAGACCGATTCCGATCAGCCCCAGAAGCAGCCGCATCAGCAGATCCATCCGACCATCAATGATAACATCATTTATAATATGCTTTGTAATCTGCGGCGACATCATATCCAGACCGATGCTGATCAGCATGGCAGCAAGTCCAAACAGATACAGCTTCCAGTAACGTTTCATATAATGTGTCAATGGTTTCATTTGTAAGATTTCCTCCCCTCGTTTTATATTATCAAAGAAAAAAATCCGAAGGTCACCCGGCCTTCGGAAATGTATACATTCATATGAAACTGCGGCAGATCAGAATCCTTCTTCCTGCAGAAGACAGCAACCCTCCATAGCTCCTGCAAAAAGGCAGATCCGCTGTGCACGAAAGGCATCACCGGGCAGTCCGCCCGTACCATTCGCGCAAAAAAAGCCGCAGTCCATACGAACCGCGGCTGGTTATCAGAATCATCCCGACAAAATAAGCGTCAGAATCTCTGCCAGATACAGAACCGGCTGTCCGTTTGACTGATATGTCCACAAAAATCAGATGTATCAACACCTGCTGAAAATACATCCACTGCAAAATATAAATTCATCATCATACGACAGCCTCCTTTCTGAAAATACGTTAGTTCTGATTATCCGGTTACAACTTCGCCGGCGTAATCTGCACGTCTGCAAACGGCAGATACGCAACTGACTCCTATGATAGATGCAAAACGGGTATATGTCAAGGGAAAATTTTCCAGTCAGTGTTTTTCCTTATTTTGCTTTATTCCGGTATATAGTTCCGATCAAATGTCATTCCGGCTGCCGACAGTATTTCCTGAACTTTTATGGTATTTTTTAATCCATTTACACGTATCCAGGCCTGACGGACATGCGTATCTTCTGCCATCTGTGTCATCTGCATACGCAGATCTTCATAATTCATAAGAATTTCATTATCCGGTGATAACAGAATTCCCCCCGCCGTGATATCAACATCCTTTTCTCCGACTCCCAATTTCAATGAAAACTCCTTCTGATTATATGTTCCATCTCCCAAAAAACGTTTAGTCTCCGAAATCAATGCCTGCGCTTCCTGCTCCGATATGCGTTTACCATTGCGATCCTGCAATTCTGTGAAACAGTTTTTTCCAAGAAAAATTACCGGTTTATTCCCTTTTTCCAGTCGGCTGACCCATGCCTCGTATTCTACGGGGTAAACAGAAAAGTTTACCCCGGTCAGCATCACTGCAGCCTTATACTGATTGATTTCCAGAGTAACCTCCATCTGAAGAACAGGGCTGAATATTTCCACCCCGGATATATCTGCAATCTGCTCTGCGATTTCTTCTGTCAGAGGTTCAGGAGACGTCAGCACAAATTCATATGGCTTCTGCTGCTTCTGATACCGGTAAATTCCGATGACTGCCTCTGTCAGACAGAAAATCAGAAAAAGAAAGCATAAAATTCTTCCGGGTCTTTCTTTTCTCCGTTTCCTGCAATTTTCTTCCCGACGGTCATATTCTGCATTCATTGTCTTTCCCCTTAATTCTGCATCCTGTTTTTTCTGCGCAGCAGCACAACCAGCCAGATTATGCTGCCGGACATGATCAGAAAGATCATCGCTGTTATCATACCTGTCCAGCCATTGGTTTGAGTTTTTGCTTCCTCCACCTGCAGTTCCAGAATATCCGGCTTCTGAATAGTCGTACTGATGTTTTGTTTTTGTTCATAAACTTTTCCATATGCATCCTGATAGGTCATTTTCACACATCCTCCGATAAATCCATAGGACTCTTCTCCGGATAAGGAGCTTACGTAGATCTGCATCTCTCCCTGTGACTGGGTTCCCGCTTCCATGTTTCCCAGAAATACGGAACGTACCGGCTCCAGGCCATCACAGTCCATGGTAACCGTCACGTTATAAACAGGTGTATGACCGGAATTGATGACGGAAACTGATGACGTTATGGTATCTGTAGAATAAACATTTTCCGGTATGATCATTTTATCCAGTTCCACAGAAAGCGGCTGTGTCAGCGTCAGAGGTATGGATTCAGAAGCAGTAAAGGTTCCTCCATCCGTATCGTCATATTCAAAATCCACCTTGATCAGATAATTTCCCTGTTCCATGGTGACAGCAGTCTGTATTTCTTTTTTAATGGTAAAACAAGCCCCTGCCGAAACAGATTCCACATAAGAAGAAGCTTTACTGATTAGTATATTCTCATCAGATGCAGTGCAGACTGCTTTCAGATTCTGAATAGTACGGTTTTTACTGCAGTTCCTGAATACCGCTTCAAATATACAGGATTGTCCCGCTTCCGGCCTTTCTTCTGAAAATTTACAGCTTTCCATAATCAGCCTGGGCTGGTGCACCACCGACTGCGTCGATTCAGTGCCTGTATTCTCCATGGCCGCTCCTGTAATTTCTTCATCTGCTTCTTCAGATTTTTCACAGGAACCTGCATTTTTCTCATCTGCACCGCTTTCTTCATTTTTGTCGTTTCTATTGTCTCTTTTCACAGATTTTTCCAGATCAGCAAAAACCGTATAGGAAAATGCAAGTTTCTGCCCGTTTTCTCCAGCTGCAGTAACCTTTAATAAAATTTTACCGATACCACCTTCCCGCTGCTTATTCAGAGCAAACGTACAGCTGTAAAGATAGACTTCCTTCTTTTCTCCATTCTCTATCCCACAGCTGCTTTTTCTGACTTTTTTAATATAACTTCTGGCTGTTACTCCGCAGGAAACAGCATCCGACACATCAGCCTCCACGGTTATGATATCATCCCGAAGCCTTGCATCTGACAGAAACGGAATCACCACCTTCAGGGACTGCTCTGTTATCACAGGTACGTAACCTTTGGAAAATGAAGTTTTCATACCTTCATAGACATGTTCACTGTCAATCCAGATGTCTTCTGATTCTTCTGACTTACCGGCAGACTCAGACTCACCGGTCATGGATTCCGATTCTGTAATTTTTTCGCCGGAGACTTCGGTTTCCGTTTCTGTTTCAGCTGCTTCTTCTGTGGCTTCTGCCATTGACACTTCTGCTGCCGATACACTATAAGAATAACTGATTATCAATGCCACAGCTGCCGCTCCCATCAGACATGCTGCTGCCGTCCTGATAAAACACTGCCTGACATGTGATATTTCCTGCATCCATTTCAAATACTTCATCACACAATACCCTTATATCCTCTCCGTTATGACTTGCCAGCAATATGGTTTTTCCCTGAGCTTTCCACTTCAGAATCAATTGCCGGATCTCGTCCACACCATGTTTATCCAGACCATTAAAAGGTTCATCCAGAATCAACAGTTTTGGATCTTCCATGATTGCCTGAGCAATCCCCAGACGCTGACGCATCCCCAGCGAATACTGGGATACTTTTTTCTTCAGTTCCGGATCCAGTCCCACCTGCCTGAGAACTTCTTTAATCTCTCTTCTGCCGATTCTTCCTTTCAGCTGCGCAAGGATTTCCAGATTTTTCCTTCCTGTGAGATTGTTAAGAAATCCCGGTGTCTCTATAATGGCCCCCAGTGAATCAGGAAAATCTATATCTTTTCCGATACGTCTTCCATTTACCAGAATCTCCCCGGATGTAACAGGCAGAAATCCGCAGATACATTTCATCAATACCGTCTTGCCGGAGCCGTTATTTCCAATGATTCCATATATTTTCCCCTGTTCCAATGTCATATTCACACCATGAAGAATCTCTGCTGCTCCGAATCGTTTTACCACATCTTTTACAATCACATAGTTCATTCCGCTTGCCTCATAATTCTCTGACCCTTTCCCACAGCATGGCACCGTTCAGCAGAATAAACGCCAGATCCAGAAGAATCAGAAACAGCCACAAACCAGGATACCAGCTGCCTCCCCAGTCTCCGGCGGGACTGATCCATTCTGCAGGATAAATAAAATACATTGTTTCAAAATACCGTTCTTTCAAAATGAGCAGCATATAATAGCAGACAAAAGGCAGTCCATATGCCATGTAAACCGACCCGGCAAGCTGTGCGCAGACTGCTCCCAGATTGCCGAAAATACTTCCAACGAGGCCGGTCCTGAGTATGGACAGGCCGGTCCCCAGCAATATATCTCCGGATTCTGAAAAAAACAGTTCAGTATCCATGCACATTTCTCCGGGAAACAGGCAGAAAAACAGCAGAAAACCTGCCAGCAGTGCTGCACAGACCCAACTGAGAAAACCTGCTGCTCCCATTACAAACATTTTGCTTTTCACATATTCCATCCGTCCCCTGCGGCAGATGTAAGAACGAAGGAAACCGTTTTTCTTTTCCTGCAGATAAGCATCTGAATAAGGAAGCACTGCGCAGGCAGGAAGCACACAGATCACCAGTTTGCCTTCCATGGCCTGACTCCAGAACGTAAGCCAGCTGCCGCAGGGCAAAGCTTCAATCGATTCCCATTCCTGTGGCCACGTCACCGACAGAAGAATCGCCGCACATCCAATCAGACAGGCGATATGAAATCCCGTGCTTTCCCATAATCGTTTTCCATCCATAGAATGTCTCCATTAATTCACTCCTGCCTGGGAATTCTATTTTCTGCTTACTCAGCAGATGTCTCTTTTCCAGCAAACCCATTTAATATTTCATTCCCAGTAATTGCATCAATCAAAATATCTGTATCTGCCTCATCCAGGCTTCCATTTTCTGCTTTGATATCATATGTAATCGTCACTTTCCATACCGGTCTGTAAACACCGACGGAAATATCTGTACAAACATACTCCAGTTTCAAATCACTGATTTCTGCTGCCTCTCCTGCTGCAGTTCCATCCATGAATAATCCATTCGTAATTTCCTGCAATTTTGACATTATTACCGTGTATTCCATAAGCCCCTGTGTTTCTTGCTCGATGTATTCTCCAGGCAAAATACCTGTTAATGACAAGTACATGACCTCATTTTCATTCAATAAAACAATTACGGCTGATCCATCTACAGTAAGTCCATTGATTTCCTGCTGCAGTTCCAGACACCAGCACTCATCCTCTTTCGTCCATACATCCTTTTTAGCTGTATCAGAACGGGTTTTATATGCGCTTTTATCTTCCGGTGCACTCCACCTTTCATCTCTGAAAGCATTATTTTCTGATATCTCATCGTATAAATTCTGCAGACGCTGCCGGGACAGAAAATAACATTTTCCCCTGGAAGCTGTAATTCCCAGGCTCTTTATAACCTGTTCCGTCAATTTTATATTCTTCTCCGGAACATCTTTCCATGCATACTCTTCTCCTAACCGATCCGTCTCAGAATAAATATCAATCAGTGATTCAATATAGTAATACGATTTCAAAGCATATCGCAAAAACAGAACCCGTGCTTTTTCTTTCACTTCATAAAAATATTCTCTGTCATACCACGGACGACCTTCTCCCCAGACCCAGTTTTCATTCCAATAGGTTATTTCTTCAGATTCATGCAACATATCTTTTTCATGACTGTCCGAAGACCGCAGATTTTCCTCCTTATCATCTTTTATACAATTAAAAATCTGATCTACCGAGGCTGAAACATCCTTATATTTCACAGAAGAGACATACAAAACCGGCAAAAATTCATGCTGTTTGAGCGTATCCTTTACATAAGTTTCCATATCATGACTTAAAGGCAGATAATTCCTGACAGAATTTTTTTCATTTTCCCCGGCAAAATCTGAATTTTTACTACCCTCTTCAGTCTGATTTCTATTCTCTGATTCACATGCAGTGAATGAAAGTATGGCCAATACCAAAAGCAGACTTCCTAAAAATATATGTCGTGTTTTTACTTTTTTCGTTCTACACATAATCATGTCTCCTGATTTTTTAATCCGATTCTCCCAGAAAAGTAAAATTGTACCGTTTCATTGCCCGAAAGGACAGGCACATGAAAATCAGCAGAATCACACCAAATACAAACACCGACTGCCATAGGGAGGGCTGATTGTCATGCCCAAAATCATGTTTATCATAAGTTGCATGGTTCAGGGGACTGATCCAGCAGATCAGACTGTTTACTTTCCACATCTGTGTTTCACTCAGCCCAAGAAGCTTTCGCAGCACCTCCCGATCCAGTAAAAATCCATACAGGCTGTAGACAAATCCTGCAAATATTCCACTTTTGCCGCCAAAAAACAAACTGGCTGTCATCATCAGAAACGCAAGAGATAAACAGTAACATAACAGCAAAACCGCAATCCACATCATGCATTCATAAGGTGTAATGCTTTCCATCATTTTAACAGTTGATGGTACATTTATTTCCTTTCCTGTATCAGAATAAGCCAGATACATGGCTGTCCTGCTCCATATATTTCCGATATAGGAATAACGGGCACACAGCAGACAGGTACAGAGTACGATATATCCGGTATAAATTCCCGAAGCAATCGCAATATACAAAAACTGTCCCAGAAGCCAGTGCAGTTTCGTAATTCTCATCAGATAAAAAGGTGATGCTGCAGTCAGTCCCGGCAGATCGGAAAACATAAAAATCAGCAGCACCGAAGTCAGCATAATGGCTGTAGGATCCCCAAATGTCCAGATAAACGGTTCCACCACCTGCATGGAACTTCCGAAATATTCCGCAGCCTCCATTACCCGTATACTGAGCAGATAGCTGAGCACAAAACCCATGATCAGCGTCAGAATCACCACAGGGTTTCTGAAGAATCCATGAAAAAGATAACGCGATGCTGCCCGGATAGAATTCAGAGACCGAAAACCGGATTTTCGATATGCCCTGTTACAGCTTTGCTTTAATAAAACGGATTTCAGTCTCATCAGTACATAATCCCCCTGTCAATAATCGACCCATCCAATGCATTGATAGTCAGCAGGGATTCCGGCCCATCCTGATCATTTCCGTAACAGGAATGTCTCTCTCCATCGCGTCCCATATAATATTCAACCGGCTCCTCATCCCATTCCTTTCCGCAGAAGTCCCATACCGGTACCAGCAGATATTTTCCTGTTCCGGCTTCTTCGATTCTCATATAAGTTAACGTAATCCGCTCCACATCCAGATGCCGGTGATATTCACCGGCATCATATACGCTGGCAGCCTGAGCATTTTTTACTAATATCATATCTTCAAATTTTGCTGTTACTTCTTCCCAGGTAAGCAGGGATGGATTTTCCTGTCTTACGGAAACGACGGCACTGATATTGACCAGATTCAGTTTTTCCAGTCCTTTATCGGAAATTACAATACTGATAAATTCATTCTGAATGGACGGCTTTGTGCCGTCATCCATTTCTGAATTCTCCGTATCGGGATCACTGTAAAAAGAATAACAGCCTTTACCGGTATACAGAGATGGAATTTCATCTGTTATTCTCATGAAATGAAACTGATATCCCCAGTCCAGATCGGCTCCCCACGGACACACGGTATCCAGACTGCTGCCCCACTCCGAACAAGCTGTCAGCACAGCCGGCTCCACATAGTCGCAGTTCCATTCACCAATTCTCAGCTTTTCAATAACAGCTTCAGCTTTTCTTTGAGCCTCCTCCTGAGTTATGCCTGCCTTTTCTTCCAGTTCCGACTTTTTCAGACCGTATCGCAGCAATTTATCATATTTCCACTCACCGTTTTGTTCTGTTTTCAGCAGAGTACTTCCCTGCCATTGTGTTTCGATCTGCCCCCATTCACTGCGCCGTCTGGTGATCGTAACGCTGTTGGTGCTGGTCTCTCCTGATGTTCCGCTGTAGAATGAGCAGTTCCAGCTGTCATCCCCTTCTACTGCCACATATTCGTTTTCACCGGAATTATCCGATGCTTTGGCGCTGCATACAGTCAGCTCCACATGCTTCTCCGGCGCATCAGCATATTCTGCTTCCAGATCCGCAATATACATATCCAGATCAAAGGTTTTGATTCCTTCTTCCGTTCTGTTGATCTGATACGGATCCGGATTGCCCTTTGCCCGGCATTCTTTCATCCATTCCAGTTCCTTTAGCACCTCAGCCCGGTTCCTCTGTCCGGCGTCATAATCTTTCCTGTGATATAAAGGAGAATCTCCAAACAATGCTTTTGCAATCTGCTCACAGAACATATCGTTCAGCTTATCAATCTCAACTTCATAAACCGGAATTTCCGATACATCCGGGTATTCCACTTTTATCTGTTCAGCATTCACCTCTGTTTTTCCGTCCGGTGTCTGCAGAGAAACAGAATAACTGTCTGCAATCTCAAGTCTTTTCTCCAGTTTTTCTCCGGTTTTCTTTTCTTCCTCATAAGAATTACCTTTCTGCTCTCTGGGTGTCACCATCACTTCTTCCGGTGTCTTTTGACAACTGCAGAGAATCCATACTGAAAACAGGCACAGAAAAAGTACCGGTACTGTCACATGCTTTATATTCTGTATCATTTTCATGCGCTTCGTCCTCCCTCTTACAGATTATAAAAACAATACTACAGCTCATGTAACCGGGTCTTTCACTTTTTGTAACCGTTCTGTAAAACTGACCGTTACAGTAGTTCCCTGTCCTTCCCTGCTTTCAATTTTCATCTTCCATCCGTGAATCTGTACAATCTGCTGACAGATTGCAAGACCCAGCCCAATCCCTCCTGCTGCCCTGCTCCGTGATTTGTCTACCATATAAAATGCTTCCGTTATCAGCTCAATTTCCTGCTTGGGAATTCCTTTTCCGGCATCTCTGACCTGAAGCTTCCGGTCAGACACATACAATATGATCCGGTCTCCTGATCCGGAAGCTTTTCTGGCATTGTCAATAAGATTCAGAACCAGACTGACTGCCAGATCTTCATCCATATCGGGAAGTAATGTACCTTCAGACTCTATCACCAGAACTATTCCGTCACGTTCCAGTAATGGATCTGTCAGCACTTTTATTTTTTCCAGAAATTTTTCTGCCTCTACTGTTTCTTTCTTAATATTTCCTTTTTCCTCTGCATCAAACAGACCGCAAAGTTCCTGCATTTTCCGGGACAGGCGGCTTAGCCGTGCACATTCGGCTTCCATATAACTCAAAAGACGTTCCTGCTGCTGCGGTGAAACTTTTATGCTCCGAAGTGTCTGTACCGCTCCAATCAGTGCCGTCATGGGAGTTTTCAGTTCGTGTGCCAGTGCTGCAAGCAATTGTTTCTGCGCATGGTTTGCCTGATCCAAAGACTCCACATGCTCCTGTACATGTGATGCCATACGATTGAAATTTTCTGCAATCTGTCCCACCTCATCTTTTCGCAGAACGGGAACCCTCTCATGATAATTGCCGCATGCAATGGAATCTGCGGTCTTCTGCAGGATAGAAAGCGGACCAAGCTGCCCGGCAATCAGCAGGTGCAGGATAACTGCCATGATAATGGATATAAGAAGGGCTGCTGCTGCTCCGGACCGGAATACCTGTTCACCCGATGTAAACATTTCCGTCAGATCCACACAGTAAAACAACGTATACACCTTATCCAGGGCTTCCGGTATCCTCATGCTGCCTGTCATGACAAGAAGCTGTTCTCCGGACTCCACAGAAACAACATCCGCCCACTGAAGCCATCCGTCCTGCAGATTTTCTTCGCATATCTTTCCGGATACAGCAGCTTCTGACAGCATACCGTCCCCCTGCAGATTACAAATCTGAAAATCAAAGTCCGTCCCGTTTTTCAGCTCTCTGTTTCCCGCGTACAAAGCTCCCCGCTTTTCCTGAAACCGATCTGACATATAGCTTTCCAGAAAACGTATTCCCTGGTCAGTCTGAAAATATCCGCTGTCAGCACTGCTCCCGAGAATATCATTGATTCTCCCCTGAAAATTCCTGTAAAAGTCTTCATATTCCTGTATATAAATCACAAGAGCCTGCTCTGCCATCCACTTCCTGTTCCGATACAGCTGAATATAATTAAAAAGCTGTGACATTACAAACGCAATGGTCACAGCAAGAATTGATATTCTGGTTGCAAGCTTCATTCTTCCACCTCCAGCCGATATCCTACCCGGGAAATCGTTTTGATCACATCTGCAAACCCCAGTTTCTGCCGAAGACGCATCACATGTACGTCAATCGTCCTGGTTTCTCCACTGAAATTGCCTCCCCAGAGCTGTCCGATCATAAACTCTCTTGTCAGAGCAATATTGGGGTGAGCGGCAAAAAGCATCAGGCATTCAAATTCCATGGGTTTCAGATATACTTTCTCCCCTCTCCGGGTTACCAGCCGCCTGTCCGGGTAAATCACCACATCCCGGATCTGTATTTCAACAGGCTTTTTCCGGCTTCGCTGAATGATTTTTTCCACCCGCACCAGAAGCTCCAGCATCTCAAAAGGCTTTACCATATAATCCTCTGCCCCCTGACGCAGTCCTTTTACTTTGCTGAGCACATCATCCCTTGCAGTCAGCATCAGCACCGGAATTTCTGTCCTCCGAAAATCCTCCAGAAGAGCAAAACCATCTTTACCTGGCAGCATCACATCCAGAATCGCCGCACTGTACTCTTCCAAAGATGCTCCCCTGCCGTCCTGATGACATCCTTCTTTCAGCAGACGCTCCGCTTCACTGCCATCATATACGGACATTGTCTCATACCCTGCTGCCTGCAGATTCATACAGATAATATCATTAATAGCCTCTTCATCCTCAATAACCAGTACCTTTTCTTTCATTCCAATCACACTCCTCTTTCATCATACCATAATCGATTCAGAAAAATCTGTCTTTTTTGTAACCGTTTTGTAAAAAACTGTTCCTGCTTTCTTCTGAAAAAAAATACAGATTTTTTTCAAAAAAGTATTGACAAACTCTTCGTATTGTTATATAACGTATATAACAAATAAAACAAATAACACATAAGGAACCAATCCGGATCAGGTTACCGAAAGCCCGCATGGGTGGTTCTCCTCTTCTCAGGTTCCATGTGCCATTTATATTAAGGAGGAATTGATTATGTTAGTACCCAGTATTTTTTCAAACAGATTTTTTAATGATTTCTTTGAAGATGCTTTCCAGCCCTTCAGCGGCAGCTATTCCACCTCTGATAATGCAAACGGCCTTATGAGTGCCGATGTTAAAGAATACGATGATAAATACCTGCTGGATCTGGAGCTTCCGGGATACCAGAAAGAAGACGTACACGCTCAGCTGAAGAATGGTTATCTGATCATCCAGGCTCAGCGCTCCGAGAATAACGATCAGAAGGATGATGCCGGACATTATATCCGCAGAGAACGTTTCAGAGGCAGCTGCCAGAGAAGCTTCTATGTAGGCAAGGATGTGAAGGAAAGCGACATCTCCGCTTCCTTTAAAGACGGTGTTCTGACTCTGCAGATTCCGAAGATTCAGGCAGTACCTGTAGAAGATAAAACAAAGTATATCAGCATCAACTGATTTCCCGGGATTCTGACGGGGAATAATGAAAAAAATATGACAGGGCCGGTGAGGCTGTCTGTTCTGCCCCGGGTTATATACCCGCAGCGGAACGGCTGCTTTACCGGCCCTGCTTTTGACTGTAAAATACCCTATTTCCCCTGTATTTCAGCTTGTTTCCTATCTTATTCAGCAATTACAGTTTTTTCCACCAGTTTACAACTTTTATAAATAGCTGCCCTTTTGCTGAATAAGCCGTTTAAGGGCTTTTACAACGGCATTTGATTTTATACTGTTTTCGATGTTTTGCACGAAAGCAGCCAAAAATACTTCTGTCCGGATCTGCT
>JAXDZY010000010.1:0-9109 GCA_034086685.1 Lachnospiraceae bacterium | reverse complement strand
GTTACTGTTCAGTGATCTGAAATTGTGAGCATTCTAACGAGACCGATAAGACCAGCATTTATGCTGCGATATCGGTCTCGTTGTTTTTTTCTTCAGATGTATGATCGCCCTGTGAAGCATCTTCATCAATACTTTTTACCAGTACAGGTTCTGGAAGACTTTTCTTTGGAGGCTGCGGTCTGTTGAATATCTCTGTCATAGCTTCAAACAGATCCTTCCCTTCCGCCTTCAGGTCATGAACTACGCTTAAGCCATTGCAGATGTAGATCAAAGACGCATCACTGCGGAATACAGTTGCCTGCTTCTGCTTTCTTTTATATAAACGGGCAAGACGTTCACAGAGATCATTATTATCTGGCACCCGCATATCATGCAGGAACAGCAGCTCACTCTCTTTATATTTCCGCAGTCGTTTATACATCTTGTACGACTCGCGGTTATACGTTCCGGGCGGGTTATCTTCGTATTCCTTCTCTGCACGATCCAGGATCCCGTCATAACGCGTCTCATAATGAGCAACCATTACAGGATCCGGGGATGCCCCTTCCGGCAGGCTGTTCCGGTATGCGACCATTTCAAGAAAAAGCCTGCGCATTTCTCCACTCCATGGATATTCCGGTTCTGCTTCAAGATTCCCTTTCAGATACCGGTAATTATGATGGATACATTCCTGATGCCCGGTTCCGTATGAATAAAATGTGCTGTCGTGGTCATGGCATAAAATACCTGTATACACTTCAAGCAGGGTTCCCCTGATGCCATTGTGCCCCTTTCCGGCCCTGGCGATCAGCTTTGCACATTTCCCATCAGGTGTCCCCAGTATCAGCACCTGTCTGGATCCTCCGTTCACGTTGGCATTGGTAAAATCGGTCTGCAGGACAGGGCTTTTCATCAGGGTTTCCGTGGCTTTTTTCTGTTCCTCCTGAGTTTTGTCAGAGAATTCCTTCATCAGATGGTTTACCATTCCCTTTGAAATGGTAAGTTTCCCCCTGCTCAGCATTTTTATGAAGCTGACGGCTTTGTCATGGGCTACGTTGCATTCCGTGACCAGCTGATAGAATATTGCCTTAATGCTTCCGTCATAATTCACATCGTTTTCGAAGCCTTTCGGAAATGAAGGATGCCATTTCTTACCGGTTTTGAGATTTATGTATTCTTTCACAGTAACCTCTTCAACCTTTACCAGCAGTTCTGCTGATATCCTCTGTCTGCTGATGACACTGCCGGTTTCAACATAATTCTTATCGGCAAGAATCTCTGCAGGTGCAGTAATCTCACGGGTTGAAGTTGCCTGCAGCTTTTTCCTTGCATGGCCTCCGTGTCCTTTCTGGGCACCGGGCTTCCGGCCGCTCTTCTCCCTGCTGTTAGGGATCTTTTTCCTCACTCCTGACTGCATGGAAGAAGGGATGGAAGATGTCAGGTAATCCCTGTTGATCTGGGCGGTAAGCTTTCGGTTAAGTTCTTTTTCATCTTCCAGTTCCGTCTGCACGGCGTATAATTCCTGCTGTTTTTCCCGGTTTTTTTCTTTTTCCTTGTCCTGCGCGGCTTCGGCTTTTTCCAGGCGTCTGCGCATAGCTTCCATTTCCCGGTCTTTTTCTGCCAGTTTCTTTTCATAGTCATGGATCAGGTCTTCAGCTGCTTCATCAGCATACTTTCTGACCCGTCTTGTTTCCTCATGGGCGGACCTGAGCTCCTTCTTCAGATGATTGATGGTGTTCCTCTGCTCCTGCAGCAGCTTTTCATATTTTTTCTGCTGGATAAGATACTGTTCGCCTGATTCAAAAGCTTCCTGTTTTCGCTCCAAAGCCTTTACTTTATACTGCAGGTCACGAATGTAATCCTGTGAATTCCTGTAGCGGGACATGGGTAACACCTCTTTCCTTCTTCCAATCAGCTTCTGGTCAATGGCCATCATTACTGCATGACCGCAGCATTCGTATATGTTCCTTTAAAAAACGGTTCTCCTCTTCAAGAATCTCATTTTTTTCTGTCAGGCATGTACACAGATCTTTGTATCCTTCAATCTCGAGTTCAAGCTGATCAATCACTTTCTCAGACTGCTCATTCAGTTCGGTAAGTTTCTGAAGTACGCGCTCATATTTAGCAATAAGCCTTTTTTCCTGTGCGTTCATACGGCTTTCACCTTTCCTGTTTTGTTGAACAGATTATACCGTAAAAGCAGAAAAAAAGCGAATCTTCATATCAGGGCTTTCCGTCAAAATGACTGTTGAAAACATCGTTTTTTTATCTTCGGATCTTCTAAAAAGATCCGGGTTATCCTTATAGAAATATGCGAAGAAAACGTGGAAACAGGGTCATTGGGCTGTGGTGTGGATAACGGTCTGAAACAGAAAAAGAAAAAGACTGCGGGCCTCTCATTATCCACAAATGATGGTCTCACAGTCTAAATACACGAAAACAGTGTTGATGAAAATTCAGCGTTTTGACTATGAAGTTATTTTGACAAGGTCAGATCACTGAACAGTAACAGATAAAAGCTTCAGGATCATGTCTCTCTTGACAAATTGCACAAAATCCTGCATAGTAAACTGTAGGTTTAAACGGAAAGGAAAAAATATGAACCAGAAAAAAATCTCAGATACTAAACTTGAAACCCTTCATCTGGTGCGTCCCGGTCATCTGAATGATGCCGGCAGACTGTTCGGTGGTGTCCTGATGCAGTGGATGGACGAAATTGCTGCACTGTCAGCCATGCAGTATTACGAAGGAAATGTGGTGACAGGTACTGTAGACAGCCTGATTTTCATAAAAGGTGCCCGCAAAGGCGATGTGGTGATATTAACTGCCCAGGTTACCTATACCGGCAGAAAATCCATCGAAGTGCGTGTGGATGTCCATGTCCGCCATTTGAACGGTCATATGGAACTGATCAATCAGGCCTATTTTGTAATGGTTGCTCTGCCGAAGGAAGAAGGAAAACCTGTTGAACTGCCCGGGCTGATTCTTGAAACAGAAGATGAAAAGCAGGAATGGGAAAACGGAAATCTCAGGGATATCATCAGAAAAGAACGGAGAACCGATCAGTTTTAGCAGACAGCACCCTATATATTACGCATTGATAAAAACAAGACACATCTGTCTTCTATCCAACGACAAATGTGCCTTGTTAAGTCTGCTTTATCATTATCACCGCAGTCATCCGTATCCTGAACAGAGGATTATTCAGCAATCCCCGACCTGCCATTAATCAGCAGGAAGTCTCAAAGCCGATAAGGATTCCGCCCTCCTCTGCATAATAGCTGCACAGACCACTGGTTTTCATCATGGAGATATGTGCTTCAGGAAAAGAAACATGGATAGCCTTTGCCAGAGTCGCGGCCTCTTTCTCGTTAAAACTGTGCGCAATAATCAATCTGCCGTCCCGGAATCCTTCATTGGCCAGGGAAGCCAGAATCTGTGTTACCGCTTTTTTAAAGCCACGGCATTTATCAATGACTTCAAGAGTCCCCTGCTCACTGGCATTTCCCACAAGACGAATCTTCATCATACCAACCATGGCACCCACAACCTTGCTTACCCGGCCATTTTTCACCAGCGTATCCAGACTGCTCAGCATAAACATCAGATGGGTATGTTCATGATACTCCGTGATCTTTTCACAGATTTCATCAAACTCCAGTCCTTCTTTGATCAGCTCATTTGCTTTATAGACCAGAAGAGAAATCTCCGGTCCTGCAGAAAGCGTATCCAGAATAAAAATCTTTTTATCCGGATATTCTTCCTCCACCATATATCTGGCTGTAAGAGCACTGTTATAGCTCCCGGACAATCCGCCTGTCAGGGCAAATGCCAGTGTATAATCTGCTTTGACAAACGCATCAGCCCACTCCTGAGGAGCAGGACAGGCACTGGAACTTCCGCATTTTGATTCGTGAAGCATATCCAGCAGCTTTCGTGGATCATTATTTCCATCATCTACAAATTCATACTCACCGGTAATGATTTTAAGAGGAACTCTTTCATAACCGGTATCTTCAGCCGGCACTTTCAACATCTCCAGATCACAGCCTGAATCCACAACGATATTCCATTTCATTTTTTCTTCTCCTTTTCTCACACCCGCATTATGCCGGAATCAGGAACGATAATCTCCATTGATCTTCACGTAATCGTAAGTCAGATCGCAGCCCCATGCTTTCGCTTTGGCTTCTCCCTGCTTCAGATCAATATTGATATAAATCTCATCCGCACTCAGCACTTCGCTGGCCTTTTCCTCGGAGAACTCAATACCTGCACCATTACGGCATACGCTGATCACACCTTTATCGGATGCCAGATCCACTGATACCCTGTCGATGTCAAAATCTGCTTCCGCGTAACCGATGGCACAGAGAATGCGGCCCCAGTTGGCATCTTCGCCAAACATGGCACATTTGAAAAGAGGAGAACGGATAACGGATTTTGCGACAATAATAGCAGTGTCCAGATCCGGTGCACCCTTCACCGTGCACTCCAGCAGTTTGCTTGCTCCTTCTCCGTCTTTTGCCAGCATGCGTGTCATATTCATCAGAACCAGATACAGAGCATCTTTAAAGACGTCAAATGCCTTTCCTTCTCCGGTAATTTCTTCATTGCCGGCCAGGCCGTTTGCCATAACGCTGACCATATCATTTGTAGAAGTATCCCCGTCAATACTGAGGCAGTTATAGGTCACCTTTACAATTTCACTCAATGCCTTCTGCAGCATCTGAGAGGAAATATTTACATCAGTTGTAACAAAATTCAGCGTTGTTGCCATATTGGGATGAATCATACCGCTGCCTTTTGCCATACCTCCGACGGTACATGTCTTTCCATCCAGTGCAAAACGGACTGCGATTTCTTTTTTTATTGTATCTGTAGTCATGATTGCATTGGCAGCTTTTCCGTTTCCATCTTCGGAAAGCCCTTCTGCCAGAGCTTTCATATGAGTTTCAAAAGGCTCAATGGGAAGCGGCTGTCCGATCACGCCGGTGGAAGCAACAATCATCTCATTGGCGGGGATTCCCAGTTCAGCTGCCGCCAGTTCACAGATGCGTTCTGCTTTCTCTTCACCATCTGCATTGCACGTATTGGCATTCTTGCTGTTCACAACCACACCTCGTGCCTTTCCTCCGGTCGCTGCCAGATGCTTTCTGGTCACCAGAATCGGCGCTCCCTTTACCTTATTCTGCGTATAAACCGCAGCAACATTGCACATGGTCGGGCTGAAAACCAGACCGAGATCATTCTTCTGCGGATCTGCATTCAAACCACAGTTCAGGCCATTGGCAGAAAATCCCTGTGCAGCACAGACTCCGCCGTCTATGTAAGTAAAATCATTATTTTCATTCAACATCACAGTACCTCTCTATCCGAAAACAAGTATTTATGGACTCATTCTGGTTATAATCAAAATGAGAGCAGAATCCATATTTAGAATGAATTTATAACATCCATGCACAAAAGTCAAGCATGTATTCATTTTTGACATATCAAAACAGAACAAATACTCCGGAAGCAGAATAAGCGGCAGCCTCTTCTTTCTCCGGAGTATCATGTTTTTAACGGCAATTAATTACAGCATTTCAAGAAAAGCACTGATTCTGGTTTCCAGCTGTCCGCTGTCTGATGTGGAATAATCCGTCTCCAGTTTCATATAGGGAATTCCCATATCTTCCACCATGCGGCAGACTTTAACCGATTCCACATTAAAGGTATGGCAGGCCTGCAGAACCACTTCGATCACGCCGTCAACCTTATATTTCTCAATCATGGCTCTGGTGTTTTCAAGCCTTGCCTCATTTGTTGTCATAACAGAGCAGTTGATTTCCAGGTAACGATCCGAAATAGCCCTGAGAATATCATCAGCGTCTTCATCAATCAGCATACGGTTGGTACGTTCACCTCCGCAGTCATCCAGACAGACAATAACACCACCGTTATTTTCAATAACCATACCGATTTTCTGAATGACACCGCTGGAAGGACATCCGGTAAGAAGGATTCTCTTATCCTTAAGGCTCACAGTACTCTTTCCTTCAGCATAATCTGCTTTTGCTTTTTCCACAACCTTCAGTACGCCGTCAATATATTCGTCCACATTAAATTTGAAACTTCCGGACATAAGAGTCAGCATCATCTGCGTTCCTTTCATGGCCGGCGGTACATTGGCCTGCAGTTCATACATCTCCGTAATTGCTCTGCGAAGTTTATTTCTCTTCTTAACCGCTTCGCGCAGCGCTTCATCCGTAATTTCAATTCCGAATTTCTCCTCCAGCCGTTCTTTCAGCATTTTAACTTCCTGATACCAGATATCTTTGGAATAGGGACGTCCCTGTCCCTGAGGAAGATGCAGAACATAAACATCCTTCAGTTCACTGAGCAGCTCATACATCTTCTTTTTGCCGTCACAGGTCGTTTCACCGATAATGATATCCGAAAAATAGGTATAGGGACATTTTTCACTGTAGGCAAATCCATATGTACTTTTAATCAGAGGGCACAGGTTCTTCGGAAGAACCTTTTCCGCATCCGGCACAGTTTCATTGCTTGTTCCACACAGACCAACCGTGGAAATTCCTCCCGCCATCAATACTTCAATAGGGGTGTAGGAACATAAAAATCCTGCCAGTCTGCCTCCGTTCTCCTTAAATTCCTTCGCTGCCAGGAAACCCTGTTTTCTCGCTTCCACAAATTCATCAAATTTTTCCGGTAATTCATTTGCCATGATATCTTTTCTCCTTTTATCTGCATTTGTAATTATGATATATCTCTCCGATATATAATTTATAAATCTGTTACTGCATGGAAATCGCCGCTCCTATTGCTCCTGCATATCTGCCCAGCGAATTGGTCTTTACCGGCCTGTTCAGTTTTTTCTCCAGACGGCTTCGAAAATATTCATTACCGCACAAACCACCTGTGAGAAAATACTGTTCATTCTCTACGCCGGAGATCAGCTGCGCCACTTTGGTAACCACAGAAGAAATCACGCCGTTGGCAATATCTTCTCTGCTGGTTCCGCTGCCGATCAGACTGATAACTTCCGATTCAGCAAATACTGTACACATGGAACTGATGGTGATATTATTTCCTCTTGATGCCAGTTCCGCCAGCTCGTCCAGAGATACTCCAAGACGATTGGTCATGATCTCCAGAAATTTACCGGTTCCGGCAGAACATTTATCATTCATAAGAAACTTGAATACTCTGCCCTTTTTCTGCTGAATTCCTTTGGTATCCTGGCCGCCCACATCAATTACGGTCCCATCCTCTCCAAAAAGGTAATACGCCCCCTTCCCGTGGCATGTTATCTCCGTAATAACCTCATCCGCATAAGGAATGGAAATACGACCATATCCGGTGGCTGCAAACCTGGCATTCTCTTTACTGATTCCCTGTTCCTTAAGCATCTGAAAAATCTGCTGTGATGTCTCCAGTGTACTGTAACCGGTCGGCTGCATCCAGCTTCCCAGCAGTTCTCCGTTCTCCATAAGAACAGTTTTTGTTGCACTGGACCCCATATCGATTCCAACCTGATACATAAGTTGAAACCTCCTATCTTCATAACTTCATGGAACTGACAGACCTGATAAATATAATAGAGAAGCTTCTCAAATAATTGTAAAATCTGTCCAATTCACATTTTCTGAATCAAGTATACACGCAAAAAAATAAATCTGCGAGTATTTTTTATCAGATCGTGTAAAGTCCAATAAATACCGCAGATTTATAATTAATTTCTATAAATATTAATGTGCGAAAATAATAAATGTTCAGACAGCGCCAGCTCTATCGAAAACCAAGGATACGCAGATGTTCCTCTGTTTCAATAAACTCTTTTCCATGATCTGTCCCTGTAAATACCGTCTTTCCATCTTTAAATACAATCAGTCTGGTAAACGGAACAGGCAGCCACACCTGATCATCCAGAGGCTTCGTTGCAACTACTGTAAAATCATCCGTCTGCCTGTAGAAAAGATCATCCCTTTTATTCGTATGGGCATACAGATACTCCCCATCAAAGATCAGCATATTCAGACGATTCCCTTCTGACATACTGCAGAACATTTCATCCAGCATATAAAATCTCTCTTCCGGATCCAGTTTTCTGCCTGCCTTTGCCTCTGCCTGATTCATACAATCAAGCAGATACATGAGAATCCGTTCAGTATCTGTAATCCCCTGCTGCAGCTCCTTATACGATTCCAGCGGTTCAAATTCAAAAATTGCTCCGTTGTGCGCCATGGTCCATCTTCTTCCGCTTTCATCTTTTCCGGTAAAAGGATGGCAGTTGCAGTACTGCATGCTTTCAGGAACTGCATGACGAATATGAGCAATTGCAGTGCGTGTCATGATCGGCTCGGACAATCTGTTTTTCAGATAAGTGCTGGCAATTGCCTGCACAGGCTCTTTTTCAATATTCACCTCATTGCCATCCAGCACTGCCAGTCCCCATCCATTGGGAAACTTTGCACTGTGGCTGTACAATTCCATCAGCCATGCATTGATACTGACCGGCTTTTTTGCGCTCAATCCAAAGATCTCACACATTCAAATCCCTTCTTTCCCTCTTACGATCAACTTGAAAATTATGTATCAGTATACCATTTTCCACCGGTTGATACAAGTACACAATCCGGACTATTCCAGGTCATTAAATATAAATTTTTTCTAAACTTTACTATACATTCTGTACATAAATTGCATTTCTTCATACGATTTGTTATAATAATTCAATAAAAGGAGGCATGTAATTATGCAAAGAGTTTACGATTTTCTAAAAAAAGCAGGCACTTATTACCTGGCCACCATGGATGGTGAGCAGCCCCGGATCCGTCCTTTCGGAACTGTGGACTTATTTGAAGGCAGAATTTATATCCAGACAGGCAAATCAAAATCCGTATCAAAACAGATGCAGATTAATCCTAAAATTGAGATCTGCGCCATGGATGAAGATAAATGGATCCGTGTGGAAGCAACTGTATGTTTTTTGCAAGCACTTTTTGGAGAAAAATGCAAAATATTTTTGGAAAATGCTGCATCTCCAAATTGGAGAAAGTTGCAAAGTCTGGGCTGGCAGCTACTCGGCCAGCCACATGACCATTGCAGACAATATTTAATTGTT
>JAXDZY010000109.1:0-8967 GCA_034086685.1 Lachnospiraceae bacterium | reverse complement strand
ACCGCCTCCTGTGTTATATTCTGAGTTTGGCTTGCGACACCATTCTCATTATAACACAGGAGGCTTTTTATCATATCTTCAACGTTATCCACTTATTCCATTCTCCCCAGCATAGCTGGGGGATTAGGATTTTCATTTAATCCTGAGGTCATTTCAAAAGGTCTGGAACATCCCCAGGCTGTTGGAATCTCTGAAATCTCCGGCTTTTCTGTAATCTCAAGAAGCGAAGAGCTTCTTGATGCTATTGATATCTGCTCAAAGAAAAAATTATCGCTTCAGGGACATCTCGCCGGAATCTCAGGAAAGAATCTGAACACATGCATTGCCGCCGGTGTTGCTGCCGATCATGAGGCAATTTCCGAAACGGAAGCTCTGGAGCGACTGCGTTCAGGCTGCCATCTGATGATGCGTGAAGGTTCTGTTGCCAGTAACCTGCGTGATTGTCTTAAAGCTATAAGGAATAACAATCTTGATACTTCCAATACCAGTATTGTCACGGATGACCTGCACGTATGCGATGCTGTTGCAAAAGGCCATTTGGATGCATCTGTTCGCATTGCGCTTTCAGAGGGAATTGATTTTGTTAAAGCTATTCAGATGGTGACCATTAATGCTGCAAAAATGTTTCACGTGGAACATCAGGTGGGTGTACTGGCGCCCGGCAGACGTGCCGACATTAATATTACATCCGGCCCTGAAGATTTCAAAGTTTACAGTGTTATAGCTGCCGGAAAACTCTGGATGAAAGATAATGAGATACTTACCCACTACTCTCCTGCTGTCCATAACCCGATTCTATTAAATACCATGCACTTAAAGCGGCCCGTAACACCGGAAGATTTTCAGATCCGTGTTTCTGAAGATGTAAAACGTGTTCAGGTAACCGCCATGAAAACAGAAAGCTGTGCTCTGGTAACTTCACCTGTTACCGGCTGGCTGAACGTAAAGAATGGGATCGTTCAATGTGATCCTGAGCAGGATATCCTGTACATCACACAAATAGAGCGTCATGGTAAAAATGGCCGGATTGGAAAAGCCTTTATGTCCGGATTCGGATTGAAATCCGGAGCAATTGCCTGCTCTATTGGTCATGACAACCACAATATCATTGTACTGGGAACAAATTTTGAAGATATGGCACTGGCAGCAAATCGCTTAAGTGATATTCAGGGTGGTCAGATTGTTGTAAAAAACGGTCAGATTTTATCAGAGATCACTTATCCTATTTGCGGCCTCCTCAGTGATTTGCCTGCCGAGGAGCTGGCACGTGAAAAAGAAAAAGCTAACCGTTTAATCCGGGACATGAGCAAAGAAACCAGTATTTCCATCCCCTTTATGGTACTCTCTTTTGTATGTCTCTCCGTAATACCGGAATTTGCAGTAACCGATCACGGTTTTATTGATGTATTTCAGGGAAAAGTGATTGATCCGATTATAGCCTGTGAGAAATAACTTCCTGCTCACACTTAGCAGGATTTTCTCCGGCTTTACCAGTTATATTCATGGTGAATTATTTCAAAAGCAACGCAGTCATGAAAAAACTGATTGATGAGGAGCCCGACCGTACGTTAACGGAAAAGTACGATTTGTGCAAATGGGATTTTCACAATAAACGTTAACTCAAATCGGTCGGGCTTTCTCCTGCATCCTTATATTCTGCTGCAATGCTTCTACTTCAACGGTTCTTTAAATGGCGTGCCCGGTTTCCTGGGATATTTCCGGGGAGTGGATTTTATCTTGCTGATGCGGATAAAATTCCTCTCCATGGGTTCCACCCGGGCACTTTCTTCTTCCAGAATGAAATGTTCCACGGATTTTTTTCCTGCCGTACAGCTTCCGCCCAGCAATTGAATTGCTTTTCCTGCCTGTTCCAGTTCATCCATGCCTTTCATGGACTTATAGGAAATGAACTGTCCTCCCACTTTTACAAATGGCAGACAGATTTCAGACAATGAATTCAGGTTGGCTACAGCGCGTGATACACAATAATCAAATTGTTCTCTATATTCCGCTTTTCTTGCAATTTCCTCTGCTCTTCCGTGAATTGCTTCCACATGTTCCAGGGAAAGCGCCTGAATGACTTCCTTCAGAAAAACGATCCGTTTGTTCAGTGAATCCAGCAAAACTACTTTCATATCAGGATACATGATTTTAAGAGGAACTCCCGGAAAACCGGCGCCGGTGCCCACATCTATCAATGAAACTGTTCCTGACAGATCTTCAAATTCTGCCAGATAAACACTATCCAGAAAATGTTTCACGACGACCTCCCGGTACTCCGTAATAGCGGTAAGATTCATCACCTTGTTTTTTTCTACCAGCATTTCATAATACTGCCTGAACTGCCGGGCCTGCAGATCAGTTAATGCAAATCCGTGTCTTTCAAATACCGATTTTATATATTCCAAATAACGTTCTCCTTTTACTGGTTCTGTCTGCTTCCATGCTGCTCCAGATAAACCACCAGCACCGATATATCAGCCGGTGATACACCGGAGATACGGGATGCCTGACCTACTGACATGGGTTTATATAAATTCAGCTTCTGCATGGCTTCTTTGCGAAGTCCTTTTACTTTGCTGTAATCAAAATCCACATACAGCTTTTTATTTTCCAGCTTCTTAAACTGTTTTACCTGCTGCATCTGGCGCTTAATATATCCTTCGTATTTCAGCTGAATATTTACCTGCTCTGCAACTTCATCTGAAATCTCAGGACGTTTCGAATCAATCTCAGCCAGCATCATGTAATCCAGCTCCGGTCTTTTTACCAGCTCAGCCAGAGTAATACCACTCTTTAACTCCGTACTTTCGTGGGAACGTAAAAAGTCCTGTACCTTCTGATTTGCTCCGATGTGTGTCTCTTCCACACGGACAATTTCCGCTTCAATAGCTGCTTTTTTATCCAGCACTTTCTGGTACGATTCATCTGAAACAAGACCTATTCTATGGCCGATTTCCGATAAACGCATATCTGCATTATCCTGACGCAGAAGTAAACGGTACTCTGCTCTGGATGTCATCATACGGTAAGGCTCATGATTTTCTTTTGTAACCAGATCATCAATTAACACACCAATATAAGCCTGAGAACGATCCAGTATGATCTGTTCCTGTCCTTTTACGCTTAAAGCCGCATTAATTCCGGCAATTAAGCCCTGTGCTGCAGCTTCTTCATAACCTGAACTGCCGTTAAACTGACCTCCTGCAAAAAGACCGGGTATGGTTTTAAATTCCAGCGTTGGCTTCAACTGTCTCGGATTAATACAATCATATTCAATTGCATATGCATTTCGAACAATTACAGCATTTTCCAGACCGGGTACTGTGTGATACATTGCATACTGAACATCTTCAGGAAGTGAACTGGACATTCCGCTTAAATACATTTCATTGGTATAAAGTCCTTCCGGTTCAACAAATACCTGATGCCTGTTTTTATCGGCAAATTTCACCACTTTGTCCTCGATAGACGGACAATAACGGGGACCGGTTCCTTCAATAGCTCCGGAAAAAAGCGGAGAACGGTCAATATTGTCACGAATAATCTTATGAGTTTCCTCATTGGTATAAGTCAGCCAGCAGGAAACCTGATCCTTCTGTACCGAATCAGGATCTGTTGAAAATGAAAATGGAACAACTTTTTCATCTCCAAACTGCTCTTCCATCTTTGAAAAATCAATAGTTCTTTTATCAACTCTTGCAGGTGTTCCTGTCTTAAAACGAAACATTTCAATTCCGTGAGCAATGAGGCTCTCTGTCAGGTGGTTTGCTGCCATAAGTCCGTTGGGGCCCGTGTAATAGCTTACATCTCCGTAAATACATCTTGCCCTCAGATATGTCCCTGTACAGAGCACAGCTGCTTTACAGGTATACTCTGCTCCTGATACAGTTTTAACGCCGGTAATCTCGTTGTTTTCACCGGTAATGATTTCCCCTACTTCGGCCTGGCGTATGACCAGATTATCCGTGTTTTCCAGAACTTTTCTCATCTGTCTGGAATAATCCTGCTTGTCCGCCTGTGCCCGCAGCGAGTGAACAGCCGGCCCCTTGGAACGGTTCAGCATTTTGGATTGAATAAATGATTTATCGATATTTTTGCCCATTTCACCACCAAGAGCATCAATTTCACGAACCAGGTGGCCTTTTGAGCTGCCTCCAATATTGGGATTGCAGGGCATCAGGGCAATACTGTCTACACTGACAGTAAACATGATAGTTCTCAGTCCCAGTCTGGCACATGCCAATGCAGCCTCACATCCTGCATGACCGGCACCCACAACCGCAATATCGTATTCCTCTTTCAGATATGGCATAATTCACACCTCATTTCCTGCTGCCTACTTACCCATGCAGAATTTGCTGAAAATCTCATTAACCAGATCATCCTCCACAGATTCGCCGGTAATATAACCCAACTGGTCATAGGCACTCATCAAATCAATAGTAAAAAAGTCCTCCGGCATACCGGCGTCAATACTGTCCAGTACCAGATTCAGACTTCTATATGCACTGTCCAGCGCTGCTTTATGACGTGCACTGGTCAGATAAATTTCGTCGTTAAACTTCAATTCTTCTGAATAAAACATTTCCTTAATGCGGTCCTTCAAAGTATCAAATCCCGTACGATCTTTTGCAGAAAAAACCACAACACTCTGTTCCGGCAGCATCTGACGGATCTCCTGTTCAGCCAGCACCGTATCAAGATCACACTTGTTAAACAACACTATGGTCTTTTTACCCGATATACATTGAATAATCTCTCTGTCATTATCATCCAGCGGTTTTGTGGCATCAATCACATATAATACCAGATCTGCCTCTTCAGCCTGACTTTTGGCACGATCTACACCGATCTGTTCCACCACATCGGAAGTCTGTCTGATTCCGGCCGTATCCACGATATTCAGACTGATGCCATCCAGAAGTATATGTTCTTCCAGCGTGTCTCTTGTAGTTCCCGCAATATCTGTTACAATAGCCCGTTCACTGCCCACCATCAGATTTAAAAGAGATGATTTTCCGGCATTGGGCTTTCCAAGAATAACTGTTTTGATACCCTCTTTCAAAATACGTCCGTCATCCGCTGTATCAGCCAGTTTTTCCATCTCACGGATCAGAGGCCTCAGTTTTCCCGCCAGCTTCTCTCCGTAATTTTCCATAGAATAATGTTCCGGATCATCAAGCGCTGACTCAATATAAGCCATCTCATAAAGCAATTTGCTGCGAATTTCCCTGATTTTGTCCGATACGGAACCGGACAGCTGTTTTACAGCGCTCTTCAAAGCAAAATCATTTTGCGAATTGATAATATCAATAACCGCTTCTGCCTGAGACAGATCCATTCTTCCATTCAAAAAGGCACGTTTGGTAAATTCACCGGCTTCAGCCGGGCGTGCTCCGCTGTCAATTACCGCATCCAGAATTTTTTTCATGACCAGAATGCCGCCATGACAATTGATTTCCACCACATCTTCTGCCGTATAGCTTCTGGGGCCTTTCATAACAGAAACCAGCACTTCATCTATAATCTGTCCATCCTTCGCAATATGGCCGTAATGCAGAGTATGAGTAGCTGCATCTTTCAGCACCTTTCCCTGTTTTTTTGCCACAAATATACTGTCGGCAACAGCAATGGCATCCGGTCCGCTGATTCTTACAATACCAATGCCGGAATGAGACATGGCTGTACCAATTGCAGCAATTGTATCATTATCCATCTATGATGCATTTCCTTTCTGTCACATAACTGTGAAAAACGATTACTTCCAAATAACTGAAAAAGACCGTGCTGATGGTTCAGCACGGCCAATACATCTGAGTTTAAGCGGTTTCGCTAATTGCCCTGTTCCTGTTTTACTTCTGTGGCTTCTGCGCCTGCAGCTTCTGTTTTACCATACTCTCTGCGCTTGTATCCGCCCTTCTGTTTATTGTAGGAACCGTTATTGTAACGATTGTAACCGCCTTTACCGCCGTTCGGTCTGCTGTTGTAAGATCTTTCACGTTTCAGTGAAATCACAACGTGTCTGAACGGTTCTTCCCCTTCACTTCTTGTAACAACATATCTGTCATTCTGAAGTGCAGCGTGAATCACTCTTCTCTCGTAAGGATTCATGGGTTCAAGAGCCACTGGCTTTTTCGTTCTTTTGACTTTGAAGGCAATGTTTTTTGCCAGATTCTCCAGTGTTTCTTTTCTTCTTTCACGATAATTCTCTGTATCCAGCTTAACTCTGATATATTCCTCTTTATTCTTATTGGCTACCAGACCGGTCAGATACTGTAAAGAATCCAGTGTCTGTCCTCTCTTGCCGATCAGAATACCCATATCTTCGCCGATCATATTGATGTCAAGAACATTCTCAACCTCATCAAATTTGCTGTCTACAGATACTTTAATTCCCATGGCATTACATACCTGGGTAATGAACTCTTCCGGTGTAGATGCGACCTTCACATCAGATTGATCAGTCTTTTTCTCACTTGTCTTCACAACAGGCTCTGCCTTCTTCAGCTCAGGTTCCTGAGCTTCCGGCTTCACCTCTGATTCAACAGACTTTGCTGACGGTTTCATGAAGCTTTTCAGTTCTTCTGATATCGCATCTTCCTTGATCCATGCTTTAATTACAGCCGGCTTGCTGCCGATTCCAAAAAATCCGCTGCGGCCTTCGCTGACTACTTCATACCCCATTTTATCGCTGGTGGTACCAAGCTTAATCATGGCCTGTGTAAGAGCTTCTTCGACATTTTTTGCGGAAATTTCTATCTTATCCATTTGCAACCTCTTACAACCAAAATAAATAATCATAACCGGCTCAGACACCCCTGCACATTCTGTGTAAGTCTGACTGCCTCCGAACCGCCATGAATAATCTATCTACAACTCGAACTGAACACATTATCAGTTCTTGCTGTTCTTTTCATCAAAATCCTTAACCATCCTTGCTCTGGCTGCAATACTCCCTTTCTCATACTTCTTCTCGTAATAAGAAGAGCTGTCGGAAGTATTCTTAACCGCAGAAGGCATGGTCTTTTCCTTCTTCACAACCACAGATGCCGGATCATTGACGACCTTTCCGTTATGAACGTAGGTACCGTCTTTATTGATCTGAGGCAGTCCCTGTTTTGCACGCTTTTTATTCTGCTTTGCAATACGCTGCTCAATAATGGCATCCACACCTACTTTATCAAAATGTTTGTTTAGCATTACCTGAATAATCGTTCTGATGACCGGGCTGGCAATCCAGTATACGCCAAGACCGGCAGGCAGGGTAATACAGAAAACAGCTGACATAATGGGCATAAATGTATTCATGCTCTTCATGGTTGATGCAGTAGGATCATCGGGGTTCATATTCTGTCCTGCACTGTTCACCTTAATGGAAAGCCACTGCGTAAACCATGCAAGAACAGGAATAATCAATGCAATGGACAGCTTGAATCCGGGAGCTTCTGCCAGATTAATGCCTCCAAGGAAGGAGTTCATCTCCGTGATCTTGTCAAGATACGGGGTAATCTGATCCTGGATTGCGGGGAAAGTTTCTTTAAACTGAGCCCATTCGGAGCTGTCAAACTTATAAAACAGATCGATGATCTGATTTACGGATTCGGTAGTAGAACCGTCAAAGTTAAACTTATCAGGAGACATACCGTTGGCAGATGCCAGATCTGCGATTTTAGTTGCAAAACCATTCTGTGATACTGCCAGATCCACAATTCCCTTAAACTGATCATAAATCGCATTTACATAACCGGGAATCTGGTATATAACACGATATAATGCCAGCAGAATAGGAAACTGAATCAGTGTAGGCAGACATCCCGATGTGGGGCTGTAGCCGTACTTATCGTATACCATCTGTGTTTCTTTCTGCTGTTTTTCCAATGAAGCCTGATCTTTTTTACCTTTGTATTTCTCTGTAATCTTTGCCACTTCAGGCTGAACTACAGTATTCAGCTTCATATTTTTCTGTGAGCTGATTGTTAACGGGATCAGCAGAATGTTAACAATCACAGTAAATAAAATAATTGCAAGTCCGATATTGGGAATACCGATGGATGAAAGAGCTTCAAATAAAGCGTTCATCAGAAGTCCCAGAAGCTTTGCCACCGGTCCTACAATCTTTCCGTCATACTGTGTCAGTAAGATAAAATTCAAAGGAGTACCTCCTAATCCTGTCATGGAACGGGGTCATACCCGCCCTTTGCAAAAGGATTACATCTTAAAATGCGCCAAACCGCAAGAGCTCCTCCTTTAATGACTCCATATCGCTCAATGGCAATTATCGCATACTGCGAGCATGTAGGAACATATCTGCAGCATGGAGCCTTCATTGGTGAAATATAACTGCGGTATAACCTGATCAGGGCAATCAAGCATTTTTTCATCGATTCCTCTTTCTTTTCATTCACAGTCACTGCCTGAAAGCAGCAGCCCGTGAAGCCTGGCTAGGTGCAGCAATGCACTCTCGATTTCACTGTAATTCTTACCTTTTGCTTCTTTTCTGGCCACAACCACAATGTCGCAGCCTGTCCGGAACCTGTTCATATTAAGCCTATAGCTTTCTTTTATAAGCCTTTTCACACGATGTCTCACTACACTGTTTCCCACTTTTTTACTGACGGAAATCCCGATTCTGCCTTCATATCCCTCCTGCGCAGGCGCCAGGTACATAATGAGGTATCTGTTGGCATAGGATTTACCGGTTCTGTAAACTGTTAAAAAATCCCTGTTGCTTTTAATTGATTCCATCTGATTCTTCTTTTTTGCATCTATCAGTAAAAAAGGCCACATCAACTGCGGCCTTACTGAATTATGCGGATAATTTCTTTCTGCCTTTTGCTCTTCTTGCCTGCAGAACTTTTCTGCCGCCGGGAGTGCTCATTCTTGCTCTGAAACCATGAACTTTAGATCTCTGTCTCTTTTTAGGCTGGAATGTCATCTTCATACGTATACACCTCCTTTTCTAAT
>JAXDZY010000087.1:0-4539 GCA_034086685.1 Lachnospiraceae bacterium | reverse complement strand
TGGTCGTAAGTGTAATAACGCCTGTCAGTTGGAGTGCGATTTGCTTTCAGAGTTCCTTCCCTATCCCAACGCTGTAGGGTTTTAACAGAAACGCCTGTTAATTCTGCAAAATCTTTCGGTTTGTAATTTTTAATATTCGACATGTTCATAAATATACCTCCATAAGTATATTTAAATACATCTAATCACTTTTATCAATATTTTTTACTGCTTAATTTTTTCTCCCTGCGGGATAAAAAACCGGCATCTGCCAGAAGCTGATCCACTTCATCCACAGTGAAACCAAAACAATCCGTATAACGATTCCCTGCAATGGAATTGGTCCTAAAATGATTCGTCCCTGTAAAAATACTTTCTTTTGCTATCCTGAGGCATCCTGTTACAACCGCAAACTGCAGAAAAACATTGGTTTTCAGAGACGAACTCATAATGGTCCTGATTACATCCAGCATCTCGTGGTAATACCCGTATTCACTGGCTTTTGCCAGCGGAACATCGTATTCATCAATCAGAAGAATGACCGGTTTCCCATAATGCATATACATCATGCGTGTAAGCAGAAAGAGACTGTTGCGAATCTCCGTATCCGAAGCAGTTCCTGCCTTCAGCCTCGCAAAACTATTCCTGTCATCGCTGTCAATCCTGCTGCTGTCCATCAGATAGGCATGCTCCATACATAAAGAGGAAATACAGAACGCAAGCTGATGATACGATGAACTGAACTGATTACCGGCCACATCCTTAAATGTAAGAAACAATACCGGCCACTGGTTCATCCACTCACTGCACAGCTTCTCATCTCCGGCAATCTCCAGCCCCTGAAACAGAGACCGGCTATCGCTGCAATAACGGAATTATACACAGAAAGTTCCCTCAGTTCCTGCTTCAGAAGATTTTCCGGCTTCTCGAACAGATATCTGGATGTATTGAACAGATTCTCCTGCGAAGATGCATTCAGCGCAGAAAAAAATATGGTCGGCTTATCTTTGCAGAACTCATTGATCAGAGCCGTTTTTCCCACACGCTGCCTTCCATATATGACTACGCACTCAAACCGGCCTTTCTCATAGCGCCGGTTCATGGCATTCAATTCTTCTTCCCGACAGTGAAACATGAAAACCTCCTGCTGCTGTTCTGCAAATCGCTTGCGTGTAAATCAGCACGTTACAAGCTGGTGAATTACAAACTGAAGAATATCATCTTTGCTTTTCTTTATTCTTTCCTCTAAAGTGTTATCCATTTCAATAAAATGATCTCTTTTTTATATAGTAAAGAGAGAGCCTCTGAGCGTGTATTCAGAAACTCTCTCTATTTATTACCAACTTACAAAAATCTCTTTACTATAAAGTAACTAACTTTTTTCCGGTAAAACTCAAACTGCCATTTTTCCCTTTATTTTAAAGGGATTCCTGCAATTAAACCGGCGTTTCAGAAAATCGGTCTAATTGCAGAAATCGGCAAAACACTCTTCGCCATCTAACTGCTTTCGTTCCCGATACAGTCATCCCCGCATTCCCATCAGCTGTTCAATTTCCTGCCGCTTTGGCATGACTCTCAAGGCACCTTTCCGTGTTGTAATCAGGGATGCGGCGGCATTGGCAAATGTCAGCATGTCCTTCAGATTATCTTCTGTCAGTCCGTCAAGTCCATGCTCACAGATGTAATGCAGTACACATCCGCAGAATGTATCACCGGCGCCTGTGGTTTCAATTGTATTTTCCTGCAGGAATGGACTTACTTCAACCATCATGCCTTCATAGTAGGCTCTGCTTCCCCGTTTTCCCATGGATACCAGAATCAACGGGATATGATATCGTTCATTGATCCATTCCACACCTTCGGTATAATCATCTTTTCCGGTCAGCCACTGGATTTCATTATCTGAAATCTTCAGGATCTGACAGTGACCAAGACCATACAGTACCTGTTCTCTGGCATCATCCAGAGAATTCCACAGGGGCGGACGCAGATTGGGATCAAAGGAGATCAGTGCTCCGGCTTTCTCTGCAAGATGGATTGCCTTTTTGGTGGCTGCACGAACGCCTTCATGGGTCATGGACAGGGTGCCGAAATGGAAAATCCGGGAGTTTTTTATCAGTTTTTCAGGTATTTCTGCCTCTGTCAGCATCATATCGGCACCCGGATTACGGTAGAAGGAAAAATCGCGGTCACCATCTTCAAATGTATGAACCAGTGCAAGCGTTGTATGTACTTCATCATCCATCTGAAGCCATGCAGAATCAATACCTGTTTCTTCAAGTGCCGCTTTCAGCTGCTTTCCAAAGAAATCATTTCCGACTTTTCCAATAAATGCCGTTTTATGTCCCAGCTTTGTCAGCATAGCCAGTACATTGCAGGGTGCGCCACCCGGATTTGCCTCAAACAGGGAATTTCCCTGACCACTTTTTCCATTTTCAGTAAAATCAATCAATAACTCACCCAATGCGGTTACATCATACGTTTTCATATTTTTTCTCCTATCAGAAAATTCAGAAAAGGACAGCACTTTCCTGCTGCCCCTTTCCTTTTCAAAAATCAGATCATCTGATGCTGTCAATCACTTATCATCCGATTAAATCATACTTTACAACATTCATTTTTACACTGCCGTCTGCAAAGAAGGAAATACCATCCGCAGCCTGATCCGTATAAATTGTCGTTGTAACCGTCTGCTCGCCATCGTTTATAAACAGCTCGGCGCTGAAGCGATCCAGAATCAGACGCAGTTTCAGTTCTCCGTTTTCAGAACGAACCTGACTTCTTCTGTTATGAAGCGCCGCTCTTCTGGAGCCGGAGAATTTCCGGTCCACCTTCAGAACAGATTCATGGGGGCGGAAGCTGACAGAGGTATAAATACCGTTATCCTGTGCAAAATAAACAGCAAATTTCCTGTAGATATCCTGTTCGTCTCCGGGAGTAATCTCAATTTCCATATCGATCCGTCTTCCGGCAACACCTTCCAGTGTGATTGTACCCTCAAATACAACGTCTTTATACTCTGCTTTATTGCTGCGCAGTGCTTCCAGTTCCCGAACCGGTTTCTGAATCAGTCTGCCGTTTTTCAGAGACAGTTCTCTGGGCAGCGTCATCTGACCAAACCAGCGTGTTTCCTTCGGGTGAAGACGGCTGGTATCCCAGTTCTGCATCCATGCAATCATCACTGTCCTGCCATCCGGTGTTTTCATGGTCTGCGGGGCATAAAAATCAATTCCGTAATCTACAGCCTGATTCGCCTCATCCTGAAAAGTACCTGTCTCTTCATCGAATTCCCCGATCAGGCACAGGGTTCCATTGCCGTTGTCATATTCAAAACCTTCCGGAAGCATATCCATGGGACTGCAGAGGATTACATCCTTTCCATCCAGTTTGAACAGATCCGGGCATTCCCACATGACACCGAACCGGTTATGATTTGCTTTCAATACGCTTTTAAACTTCCAGTCAAAGCCTGTCGGGCTGGTATAAAGCAATATCTGTCCGCTTCCGTCGGCAGCACGATTGGCGATTGCACAGCTGTACGTTCCATCCTCATTCCGCCACATCTTCGGATCACGAAAATCTGCTTCACTGCAGTCTTCCGGTATATCTTTTTTATCCAGGACCGGATTATGCTCATATTTTTCATAGTCCAATCCATTGCCCACCGCAAGGCACTGTGTCTGCTTATCGACAGGCTCTCCATCGCCCTGCGGAACCCTCTGTACACCCGTATACATCAACAGCTGTCTTCCATCCGGAAGCATAACTGCACTCCCGGAAAAACATCCATCTCTGTCATAGGTTTGATCCGGAGCCAGTACAGCCGGAAGATACTCCCAATGCAGCAGATCTTCGCTTACGGCATGTCCCCAGTGCATCGGTCCCCAGTAAGGATCATACGGATGATACTGATGAAACAGATGATATTTTCCCTGATAGTATGAGAATCCGTTGGGATCATTCAGCCAGCCCACACGGGGTGAATAATGAAACCCGGGCCGTTCCTCCCTGCTGATTCTCTTCTCATAGGTTTCTTCATATTTCCGCGCTTCACGTAATGTCTGACTTGTCATGTTGTTTTAAATACTCCTTATTTTTTCAATCTTTTATTCTGCAAGATCTGCAAAGTAAGCATCCAGATATTTCTGGAAAATTGAAAGATATTTTTCCATTCCGTAAGCATCCAGATCTTTCAGATACTGATCCCAGTCTGCATCAGTGAAACCGTTCATAATCCAGTCGGATTTCTTTGCATTGATGGTCTTCTGAATATCTGCCTGCAGATTGGAAAGTTCCTCTGTATCTTCACGGCTCATAAATACGTTGGGATATACATATTTTGTATTCATATCCGGTGTGTAGTAGTCTTTGATCCAGTCCAGACGGTACTGTGCATCGTCAGGGCAGGTTACATATACGTCATAGTATTCATCCAGAACCGCCAGAGGTCCGCCAACAGCTTCTGCTTCTCTTACTTCTACAGGAGATGCATCACCCAGAGGCGCATGTTTCAGCATATCTTCGCCTTTTTCATTTTTGCCCAGTTCAAAGATATCGAAA
>JAXDZY010000054.1:0-11295 GCA_034086685.1 Lachnospiraceae bacterium | reverse complement strand
GTCGGGATGAGCTTTCTTAACGTTCAGAGCTGCGCGGATAACAGCCTTTGTCTGCATCTTTGCGATTTCAGGATATGTAACGGTAAGACGGCATCCACGATGACCCATCATGGGGTTGAATTCATGCAGAGAATCAATGATAGCTTTGATAGCTTCTACAGTCTTGCCCTGAGCATCTGCCAGTTTCTTGATATCTTCTTCTTCTGTAGGAACGAATTCGTGCAGAGGCGGATCCAGGAAACGGATGGTAACCGGGTTGCCTTCCAGTGCTTCGTATAATTTTTCGAAGTCGCCCTGCTGATAAGGAAGGATCTTCTCCAGTGCAGCTTCTCTTTCTTCCACAGTATCAGCACAGATCATCTCACGGAATGCAGCGATTCTGTCTTCTTCGAAGAACATATGCTCTGTACGGCAGAGACCGATACCTTCAGCACCCAGTTCAACAGCTTTCTTAGCATCTGCAGGAGTATCTGCATTGGTACGAACCTTTAATGTTCTGTATTTATCAGCCCATGCCATGATTCTTCCGAATTCACCGGCGATGGTAGCATCAACAGTAGGAATGATTCCGTCGTAGATGTTACCTGTTGTACCATCGATGGAGATGGGATCTCCTTCATGGAATTCTTTTCCTGCCAGTGTGAATTTCTTGTTTGCTTCATCCATAACGATGTCGCCGCATCCGGATACACAGCAGGTACCCATACCACGGGCAACAACGGCTGCGTGTGATGTCATACCACCACGAACAGTCAGGATACCCTGAGCAGACTTCATACCTGTGATGTCTTCAGGAGATGTTTCAAGACGAACCAGAACAACCTTTTCGCCTCTTGCAGCCCATTCTACAGCGTCATCAGCTGTGAATACGACTTTACCGCATGCAGCACCGGGAGATGCGCCAAGACCTTTACCCATGGGGGTAGCAGCCTTTAATGCAGCAGCATCGAACTGAGGATGCAGCAGTGTATCAAGGTTACGGGGGTCGATCATAGCTACAGCTTCTTCTTCTGTTCTCATGCCTTCGTCAACCAGGTCACATGCGATCTTCAGAGCAGCCTGAGCGGTTCTCTTACCATTACGTGTCTGCAGCATGAACAGTTTTCTATCCTGGATAGTAAATTCCATATCCTGCATATCTCTGTAATGAGTTTCCAGAGTGTTGCAAACCTGTTTGAACTGTTCGAATACTTCAGGCATAACGTCTGCCAGTGCGGAGATAGGCTGAGGTGTACGTACACCTGCAACTACGTCTTCACCCTGAGCGTTCATCAGGAATTCGCCCATCAGTTTCTTTTCGCCTGTAGCGGGGTCACGGGTAAATGCAACACCTGTACCGGATTCATCTGACCAGTTACCGAATGCCATCTCCTGTACGTTAACAGCTGTTCCCCATGAATAAGGGATATCGTTGTCACGACGGTATACATTGGCACGAGGGTTGTCCCATGAACGGAATACGGCTTTGATAGCGCCCATCAGCTGTTCCTTCGGATCATCGGGGAAATCTGTACCGATTTTTTCCTTGTATTCAGCCTTGAACTGATCAGCCAGTTCCTTCAGGTCAGCTGCAGTCAGATCAACGTCCTGTGTAACGCCTCTGTCAGCTTTCATCTTATCGATTAATTCTTCAAAGTATTTCTTACCAACTTCCATTACTACATCAGAGTACATCTGGATGAATCTTCTGTAGCAGTCACGAGCCCATCTTTCATTGCCGGTCTTCTTGGCAACTACTTCTACAACTTCTTCATTAAGACCAAGGTTCAGGATTGTATCCATCATACCGGGCATGGAAGCTCTTGCACCGGAACGAACAGAAACAAGCAGAGGATTCTCAAGATCGCCGAATTTCTTGCCTGTAACTTCTTCCATCTTAACGATTGCATCCATGATCTGTTCCATGATCTCATCGTTGATCTTTCTGCCGTCTTCATAGTACTGTGTGCAGGCTTCTGTTGTGATTGTGAAACCCTGAGGTACGGGAAGACCCAAGTTTGTCATTTCAGCAAGGTTTGCACCTTTGCCGCCCAGAAGGTTTCTCATGTTTGCATTGCCTTCTGTGAACATATAAACCCATTTTGCCATTTTGTGATGACCTCCTTAATATAGTCAAGAACTCCGTCCTCAGAGACAACTGCCGCAATGACAGTTAGCAGAAAAATCTCTCCAAAGCTGTGGAACAGCCATTGCAACGGAGTTTAACTTTCCATAAAACAGAATCACATAGTAATCCTGTACAACATAAAGCGCGCAAAACGCTCATGATTAACCATTATAACACTACTTTGGATTTTGGGAAGCACCTTTTTTTATTTTTGTGAATATTTTTTTTCACATAAGACAATATTCCCGAAATATATTTACCAAAAAAGAGATATCTGTGTCGGTTCTCACAAATATCTCTTTCCTGCGGTTCTCCTGAGAAAAGTATTTCATCTGCCATATTTTACAAAATGACGAAATTTAAAAATTTCCGGATTTTTTTTGCTGTTTTTTCAGGATGTTCTGTTACACAGATCAGCATTTTTCAGGTTCTGCGTACTCTGCTCCGAATGTCTCAACTGTCACTTTTTTCATAACCTGAGGCTCCATGGGCTTGTCTGACCAGTCTGTTGCAACTCTGGCAATACTGTCAACCACATCCTGTCCTTCAATCAGTTTTCCGAAACCTGCATAAGCTCCGTCCAGATGAGGCGCTGCCGCATGCATGATAAAGAACTGAGAGCCTGCACTGTTGGGCATCATGGTTCTTGCCATGGAAAGGACACCTTCCGTATGCTTTAATTCATTGACAAATCCATTCTGAGAAAATTCACCTCTGATACTGTATCCGGGGCCGCCCATACCGGTTCCATCGGGGCATCCACCCTGAATCATAAAGCCCGGGATGACACGATGGAAAGTAAGTCCGTCATAGTATCCTTTCTTTACAAGACTGATAAAATTATTGACTGTATTCGGTGCGATTTCCGGATACAGTTCTGCTTTCATGATACTTCCATCTGCCATTTCAAATGTAACTACAGGATTCTGCGCCATAATATATCTGCTCCTTTTTCAATTTCATATAATATACTGTATTGTAACAGATATCCCCCGCAAAGTCCAGATAACATTTAAACAGTAACTTTTATCCTGCATTTCCGGGGCTTGAGCCCGGCAAAACAGTGTGATATACTTTTCCGTAGCCGGTACAGAAGACAAAAGTTATGTATCTCACGCCGGCTCCGCTGCGTGCAAAAAATATATCATATAATTAAGGAAAGGAAAGAGTAAAAATATGGAAATCGAACGTAAATATCTAATTTCAGAACCACCCATGGCGCTTGGGAATTACAGCTGCCACAAAATTGAGCAGGGTTATCTGTGTACCTGCCCCGTTGTCCGGATCCGCCGCCAGGATGACAGCTATTATCTGACTTATAAGGGCAAAGGCCTGATGGTCCGCGATGAATATAATCTGCCGCTTACGGAAGAAGCTTACGCACATCTGCTTCCCAAAGCGGACGGCAATATTATTACAAAGACCCGTTACCTTATTCCGCTGGACAATGACCTGACCTGTGAGCTTGATGTTTTTGAAGGAGCTTTTCAGGGGCTGATTCTGGCAGAAGTGGAATTCCCCGATGAACAGTCCGCCATGAATTTCACACCGCCGGACTGGTTCATCAGGGAAGTGACCAATGACCCCAGATATCACAACAGCTATATGAGCAGCCTGAAACTGAAATAATACTTTCCGGTCTGCAGAAGCTGTCTGTTAATAATTCAGATAATTCAGGGGATCTACAGGCGTTCCGTTTTCCGTCAGCTCCAGATACAGGTTATCGCCTTCCACACTGTAGCATTTCGTGGGAGACGCAATGTATGCCAGAAGATCTCCTTCTTTCACCTGCACCCCTTCCGATACTTCAATGTCCTTCAGCTGTCCCATTTTTACCTGGTATCCATCTCCGATATCCAGAACCAGATAATTTCCGATCTGCTCATCCATACCAATGGAAACAACTACTCCTTCAGCCGGTGCACAGACCGGCGTTCCTTCTTCTGCCTGTATTACCATTCCCTGACTGCATTTATACAGATTCAACGTGGGAAAATAAACCGTTTCATCCATATTGAATTCCATCAGAATTTCACCTTCCACAGGCCACTCAAGTCTGCTGTCGGTCAGAAAGTCCAGGTTATCTGTTTTAATAATACTGGCTGCAGGAGCTGCTTCCTCAGTATCAGAAGAACTGCCGTTATCATCCTTTTGTTCTCCGGCATCCGCTTTTTCTCCGGCATTGGCCTGAATCTGATCGGATTTTTCTGAAACTCCTCCATTTGTCTCCGATTCCATATCCGCGGGGTCTTCCTGAACATATCCGGTATCGGCATCCTTCCAGGCCTGCAGCTGCTCATCATCTGCAGCTGAATCCGAAACCGCGGTATTCTCTATGTCTTTTTCCAATCTGCTGTTTTTGTAAACTGTACCGCACACCGCACCTGCCATCAGACAGAAAAACAGCATCCATACTGTCTTTCTGGATTTCAATACCTTTTTCCAATTGCGTTTCAACATCATTCACCTCTGTTTATTAGAATTAAGCGTTTCCGGTCCGTATACTCATGTACCGGACCGTGTGCTGCTTCTTCTATTCTGCCCGGAAAACAGAGAGATTATTCAGAGTGCACACAGGAAAATAGTATTCCAGGATTTCCCGGTAGCCGGATCCCTGAGAAGCCATTACTGAAGCTCCCGCCAGGGACATGCCGTACCCCCTGCCGCTGCCGCAGACTGTGATTTTCAATTTTTCTTCTGAAATGTCCGAAACATAAAAACAACCTGAAGATATCTGTAAAAGCTGTGCAGCTTCTTCACCTGTCATCTTCCGGTTTCCAAGAGATATTGTCTCTATATATCCCGTATCATCTCTTTTTTCGATTTTAAAATAAGTACTGAGTGATGTCTCCTTGCTGAGGATATCTTCCGTTCCGGGCATTTCCCACAGAAGCTCTGCCACCTGCCTGCGGGTGTACACGGTCATCTGAATTGATTCCGGAAGCAGTCTATCCTTCCCGTCCATGGATTTCTGCTGGGGACTGTACAGAGAAATCCCGTCATACTCTCCGGTCAGATTGCCCTCATAAAAACGGGTATATCCGGCGGAACATTCATGCCAGAGAGCATCCACAGGAGCCGTTTTGGACTTCTCAGGATAGATCAGATACTGCCCGGCTGTTTTCTCAACAGCATTTTTTACACGCTGATAGACAGATGACCAGTGTTTCCCGTTTTCTTCATCTGCAGCATTCCGAAAAATACAGACCATCTCGCCCGGCTTGCCGTAAGAAACCCCCAGGTCATCCGCTTTTACCACCTCTGATTCCTGTCCGGTAGTTTCCTTCTGCCTGGAATACTGTTCCAGATGAGCATACAGGCTGCTGCGGGCCGCTGCTGCAAATGCTTTCAGAGCCTCTTCCTCCATATCCGGCTGATAATCCACACAAATCATTAAAATCAGAAAGTTTTCCACATCCATGCTTTCATTATCCACCTGTATCTGCACACCGGAAATATCCAACCGGCTGCCCGGATATAACCCCCTGCTGTTTCCGGTATGAAACCAGTATATAAAACAGGGCATCAGCACAGAAACAAGCACCAGCAGCGCCGCAAATCCCGGCCATCTGATTATCTCAGACAGCTTCTCCCGAACAAAAGCTTTCAAAACCGTCAATCAACCCATAATACAAACATTCCGCTTTACAGCATATGCACTGTACATAAGATTGTGACAGCCAATTCCCGAAACACAAAACGGTATCTATACAGACGCAAACAGCTCCCGTTTACGCTGGATCATCTCATCAATCCGGGACAGATACTGTTCGATATCTTTCACATTGGAAGCCCTCTCAATATGATCAGGCTCCACCCGCTTGGTTACCGAACCTGCTCCCAGAGCCACAATGGACTGCTTCTCTTCCATGATCAGGATATTGTAGATTCCTTCTTTGCCCGGCTTTGCATATCCCACATTCTCCAGATTTCCCGACATATTTTTCTGCCGGTACAGATAATAGGGTTCCATTCCCATGGAAGCAGCTCCCCGGGCGGTAATATCCATCATAGCCGCCGTATTCTGCTCCAGATACAGATGCCCGTACTGCTCTTTTTCCATATTCAGCCTGGAAGCACGTTTGATTGCCAGCGTGTGTACCGTAAGATTGTCCGGATTCAATGCGGTAATCTCTTCCATGGTACGGGCCACATCATCTGCATGCTCCTGAGGAAGACCGATAATCAGATCCATATTGATATTATCAAATCCGGCCTCTCTGGCCATATAAAATGCTTTTTTTACATCCTCCACCGTATGCCTGCGGCCGATCAGATCCAGAGTCTCCTGCTTCATGGTCTGGGGATTAATGGAAATCCGGTCCACCGGATATCTGCTGATTACCTCCAGTTTCTCCGGAGTAATGCTGTCCGGACGCCCCCCCTCCACGGTCCATTCCTTCAGGTGTGACAGATCGAATCCATCGGTAATCCTGCCCAGAATACGATCCAGATAAGCAGGCGGAAGCGTGGTGGGAGTTCCTCCGCCGAAATAGATGGTATTCAGTTTTTTTCCCGCAAACTGCTGCTGCACAAACCGGATTTCTTTTTCCAGAGCCTCCACATACTCTTCCATCCTCTTTTCCCAGCGGCTGTAGGGATAGGAAGTAAAAGAACAGTACAGACAGGTTGTAGGGCAAAACGGAATTCCCACATACAGACTGTATCCGTCCTCATAATCCAGAAGATCCAATAATGCCCGTTCCCTGTGGGCAATCTGAATGCTCAGTCTGCATTTCTCATCACCAATCAGATATTCTCTTTTCAGTTCAGCCTCAATCTCCTCATCTGAAAAACCCTGTTCCAGCATGGCCATGGGAAGCTTTACAGGGCGGATTCCCGTCAGAGTACCCCAGGGATGGAGCTTTCCGCCGGTCATTATGGAAAAAATACCGTATGTCATACGCTTCAGCGGATTCTTTTCCATTCCCTCACTGCTGTCTGCAAATGCTGCACTGCACCAGCAGTGTCCGCCTCCAGCCGCACAGACTGCGGTAAATGCCTTATGATAAAAAACACAGAAAACGGTCTCATCTGTATCAATATTTTCTTTATTGCCAATATCCTTTTTATTATCCGTTTCTTCCTGAGAAACCGGCAGAGGGATTTCTTCAATCACTTCACTCTGGTTTTCCGTCCGAAGACCGTATGAACAGGCTGTGGACAGCAGCAGCTTCTCCCAGGAAGATAACTCATGAGCCGTTTTCTGATTTTCCTTTTCCTCCTGCTGATCTGCTGCCTTTGTTTCCACTGCGGTCCCCGGAAAAAAAGAAGTAATCAGCCCCCGGATATCATATTCATAACGCACCTCATTGAATATCAGTTTCATACTTAAAACCTCAACCCTCTGGAAGCCGGATTATGACGGCGTTCAAATTCAATACTGGTTGCCGAATCATGTCCCGGATAGACATAGGTTTCAGGCGGCAGTACCAGAACCTTTTCACGAATGGATTTCATCAGTGCTGCAGTATTTCCTGTCTCCAGATCGGTCCTTCCGTAAGAACAACGGAAGATCGTATCTCCTGCAAACAGCTGCCCTTCCTCCCGCAGATAATAACAGACTCCGCCTGCCGTATGTCCCGGTGTGGCAATAACCGTAATATCAAAACCGGCAATCCGGATCACCTGCCCGTCAGACAGATAGTGATCAGCTTCAAATACTACTGCTTTTCCGCCCCATCCTTCAGACAGATTCGCTGAAGCATCCAGCAGAAGAGGTCTCTCCGCCTCCCCTGCATAAACAGGCACATCAAACATCTTTTTCAGATCCGGTACTGCCATCATATGATCAAAATGTCCGTGAGTCAGCAGAATCGCTTTTAACACCAGATGATTCTGATGAATCTTCATGGCAATCATATCCGCACGATCTGCCGGATCCACCACAAAAGCTTCTCTTGTATCGTCGTTCCAGACCAGGTAACAATTGGTCTGAACCATCCCAAGCTGCATACTGTACATTCTGTAATCGCTCATAGAATTCTCCTTATATCCTTCATATCCGTCAGCCATTGCTTCGTTTTACATCAAATACGCTGTCAATCTGACGCAGTTTTTTCATAATAAAATTCAGAGAATCCACACTTTCCACAGTAATCCGGGCAATCAATGTGGCAATTCCTCTGGAATGACTCTTATTGGTACGGAATTCCTCAATATTATAATTGTTCTCAGCCAGTGTCTGAGCAACCGCAGCCAGAATACCGGGGCGGTCATACGCATAAATTGCCAGCTCAACACCGTAGGAATTCTTCTTATCGGCACTGTCTCCGCTTTCTGCTTTATCAGCCCATTCCACCTCGATACTCCGTGCTTTTTCAGCTTCCGAGAAGGAAAGGAAATTCTTACAGTCTGTACGATGCACCTTGATACCGCGGTTTCGGGTCACATATCCGATGATTTCATCACCGGGAAGCGGATTGCAGCAGTGGGCACAGACACAGACCATATCACTTTTATCTTCACCGCTGTTTTTGCTGCCCAGATAACTGCGGATGACAAACTGGCCGGAGCGCACACCGCGCATCTTTTCTTTTTCTTTATTCTGGCGGGCATTCTTATCCGCATCCTGCCTGAATTTCTCCAGAGCTTCCTCATCTGTCAGCTGCGACTTCTTCTCCAGAGACAATTCCCGCATCTTGTTGACTACCTGACCTTCCTTCAGGCCGCCGTGTCCCACTGCTGCCAGCACGGAATCCCAATCCATAAAGCCATACTTGTGCATGACCTTTTCCTGAGCCGCAGGAGTATTGATTTCCTGCAGATTAATATTCTTCGCCTTGCAGTATTTCTCCAGCATGGTATGTCCCTGTTCAATATTCTCAGGGCGGTTCTGCGCTTTGAACCACTGTCTGATCTTGGTTCTGGCCTGTGAGCTCTTGCACAGCTTCAGCCAGTCCCTGCTGGGACCGGAACTGTTCATGGAAGTCTGGATCTGAATACGGTCACCATTCTGAATCTCATAACTGATGGGCTGAACCTTGCCATTGACAATCGCACCCACCATCTTATTGCCCACAGCCGTATGAATACGGTAAGCAAAATCAATGGTTGTGGAACCCTTGGGCATACTGATGACCTTGCCCTGAGGTGTAAAACAGAATACACTGTCCGAAAAAAGATCCAGCTCGCTCTTTACTTCACTGACAAACTCCGAGTTATTCTCGCTGTCCTTCTGAAGCTCCAGAAGCTCCCTCAGCCAGGTCATCTTGTCAATCTCCGCCTGACCGATATTCTCTCCTGCCTTACCCTCTTTATATTTCCAGTGGGCGGCAATACCGTATTCGGCAATGCGGTGCATATCCTCGGTACGGATCTGTACTTCGAACAGCTTGCCGTCCTTACTTACAACTGTCGTATGAAGAGACTGGTAATTATTGGGTTTTGGCATGGCGATATAATCCTTGAAACGCCCGGGAACCGGCGTATACATCTCATGAACCACGCCCAGCACCGCATAACAGTCCTTAATACTTTTTACAATCACGCGAATGGCAAAAATATCGTAGACCTGATCCAGCCTTTTGTTCTGGGTCTTCATCTTTTTATAAATACTGAACAGATGTTTGACACGGCCGTAAACCTGAGCATCGATCCCGGTCTCCTCCAGAACCTGCTTTTTCACATCAGACACGATCCCCTGCACAAAACGTTCCCGTTCCGGTGTGGTCGCCTCTATGCTGCGCTTCAGTTCCGCATAAGCATCCGGCTCCAGATAACGGAGAGATATATCATCCAGTTCAATCTTCACTTTGGAGATACCGAGACGCTGAGCCAGCGGAGAATAGATGTCCATGGTCTCTCTTGATTTCTCCAGCTGTTTTTCCGGTTTCATGTACTGCAGAGTCCGCATATTGTGAAGGCGGTCGGCCAGTTTGATCAGAATTACACGGATATCCTTGGCCATGGCGAGAAACATTTTCCGAAGATTCTCCGCCTGAACTTCTTCCTTATTGGATAATGTGTAGTTGGGCAGATTGGTCAGTTTTGTTACACCATTGACCAGATCTGCAATTTCTGTTCCAAACAGCTCTTCAATATCTTCATAGCTGTATTTTGTATCTTCCACCACATCGTGCAGAAGGCCTGCGGCAATACTTTCCTTATCCAGTTCAAGTTCCGCCAGAATAATGGCTACATGCAGAGGGTGAATAATATAAGGCTCTCCCGACTTGCGCTTTATGCCGCCGTGAGCTTCATCAGCCAGGCGGTAGGCCCGCTCCACCAGAGATAAATCATCAGACGGATGATACTGTCTGATTGTCTCTACAAGTTTCAGATACAAAGCATCCGGTTCTTCCGGATCCAGTCTTTCTGTCTTCAGTTTTTCGCGAATTTCCTCTTCTAATGTCATCTTCTCACCTCTATATCACAATATGATAAACAGCTTGTTTATTTTGCCCTTATTGCGCGTTTATCTTTCATTATAATAAGATATACAGAAAATTGCAATTAAATTGTTATGAAAGCATAACGTTTTTACGGGAATTTTCATATAATAAAAAATACAATTTCCCAATTATATGAAAAAAACTGCCCGGTACAAAAATACCGGACAGCATATGCTTTAAAACTTCTGTTACCGAACCAGACTGAGGAAAATCTGATACTGCTCTTCAGGAATATCCTTTGTCATGGCCAGCGCTTCATCAATGTCGAAATCTACATAATCACCGTTCTTATATGCAACGATACGTTTGCTCTTGCCTTCTGCCAGCAGCTGAACAGCCTTGGAACCCATAATAGACGCATATACACGGTCCTTACAGGAAGGAGAACCGCCACGCTGCATATGTCCAAGGATGGTTGCTCTTGTTTCAATACCGGTTGCCTGCTCAATACGTTTGGCCATACTGGTGGAGTGACCGATACCTTCTGCATTGATAATGATATGATGAGTCTTGCCGCTTCTGTGCTTCTCGATCAGGCTGTCGATGATTGCCTGTTCATTGTAATCATAGCGTTCGGGAAGCAGTACAGCTTCCGCACCGGAAGCAATGGCAGACCAGAGAGCAATATAACCCGCACCACGGCCCATGACTTCAATGATTGAACATCTTTCATGAGAAGATGATGTATCACGTACTTTATCAATTGCTTCCATGGCTGTATTAACAGCAGTATCGAAACCAATTGTATATTCCGTACATGAAATATCCAGATCAATGGTACCGGGGATACCTACT
>JAXDZY010000044.1:0-33806 GCA_034086685.1 Lachnospiraceae bacterium | reverse complement strand
CCTTGGCATCCTGCGCGGTTATGATACCGCCAATCACTGTGCTTTATATGAGACGCTGCAGATGTTCGTCCGGCAGCGTTTCAGTGCCTCCGCTTCCGCTTCGGCCCTGTTTATTCACCGTTCCACTTTTCTGCACCGACTCAACCGGATTCAGGAACTGACAGAAATTGACTTTTCCGATGAAACCACACGCGTCTGGCTGACGATCTCCTTTTTTATCCAGAAGCGGGACACCTGACAGGAATCCGTGTGAAAATGACAAAAAGCTGCCCCATCAGCCAATCCGGTTATCCGGCACCGCTGACAGGGCAGCTTTCCTGTTTTTCTGTTTCTCTCTTTTCCTGCTGCTGCAGCTGTTTGATCGAATCCCGGTATCTATCAGCCGGGCATCCGGCACCTGTCAGCTGTCTAAGCCGTCTTCCTTCTCCGCAGCCACATAAACATACACATTGTAAAGACGCTCTTCATCAGCTGCCATGGCCTGATGCCTGACAAGTTCCGGTGCCATCATCTCATCCAGCAGGGAAAGAAGTTTTTCATCCAGCTGATACAATTTCCCTGCTGCTTCCGAAAAACGCGACCTCTGCACTGCCTGAAATCCCCCGGCTTCGCAAAGCTCATAGGACGGAAGAACCACATCACATACAAAGTTCTCCGGTCTCAGAAGCGGCGGTTCCCCGCAGGAAAGCATCCGCTCCTCATCGTAAACAGCAAGATAAAAACGGTCGTCCATAATCCGTACTTTCCCGGCAGCTGATTACATGCTCAGCAGCTTCTGCAGGATTTCATCTAGCCATTCGCCGTCAAACATCTCGATCATACCCTTATCGCAGGCTGCAGCCAGCTTTCTGTTCATGGGAATCTGAGCAATCAGATCAATACCGTGCTTCTGTGCCACTTCAGCGGTTTTGCTCTCGCCGAAAATCTCGATCTTTTCACCACAGTGAGGACATTCCGCATAGGCCATGTTCTCAACGATGCCAAGTACGGGGATATTCATCATAGTTGCCATATTCACTGCTTTTTCCACGATCATGGAAACCAGCTCCTGAGGAGATGTTACCACGATAATGCCGTCCACAGGCAGAGACTGGAATACTGTCAGCGGAACATCACCGGTTCCCGGAGGCATGTCCACAAACATGAAATCCACATCACCCCACAGTACTTCTGACCAGAACTGTTTGATAACACCGGCAATAACCGGTCCTCTCCATACAACAGGCGCCGTCTCTTCTTCCAGCAGCAGGTTGATGGACATGATCTTGGTACCCATGGCACTTTCTCTGGGATAAATCTCTGTCTCGGAACCGGTGGCTCTTCCCCTGATGCCAAATGCCTTGGGAATAGACGGACCTGTAATATCCGCATCCAGTACAGCTGTGCTGCGTCCGCATCTCTGAGCCAGAACTGCCAGCATGGAAGTAACCAGTGACTTACCAACGCCGCCTTTACCACTGACAATACCAATAACCTTCTTTACATTGCTGTTGGGATTCATGGGCGCCAGTAAACTCTCCTGAGTTCTGTCTGCGCAATCGCCCTCTCCACAGCTTCCGCAATTTCCATTACAATCACTCATTGCTAAAACCCTCCATTTCAATAATGCCGCAATAATCCAGAGCCTTTACCGGAGGTCATTCTGTATTCCCCCATACAGCATATCTGAACCAGTGGCCTCTGAGAAAATATTATACATTAATATTGTCAATACGTCAATATTTTTGACATATGTCGAAAATAATCAGCTGCCGCATCCCATCAGTATTATTTCATGATTTCACATTCTCATTCCGTCATGTCCTGAAACAGCAGCCGGCAGCTTTCTTCATATCGCTGCCGCTGCTCCTTTTCCTGAAACAATTCTGTATACCGGAAATAGATTTCAGGCCCGCATTCCGTAAGAAACTCCGTACAGATTGCGGATGTCCGGATTTCATTAATAAAAATCTGCATTTCCAGACCTGTGCCGAAACAGCTTTCCAGGAAAACAAAGCCTTCGTTCCAGGCACCGGCGATTCTGTTCTTTTCTGCCTTCTCCCCATCTGACCCGCATCCTGCCTGCTCTGTCAGATTGAGAAGTGCCTCAAACAGCAGATGGACCAGTGTAACTCTTTCCTCATAGGGCGCAGCCTCTGCCCGTTTGTAAATCTCCTCTGAACGCATGCCTTTCAGAATATTCATGATCTGATAATCCGACTGATATTTTTCATACAGAGCATAATAAGCGGCAAAATCCCCGGCCACCATGGGATACTGCAGAAACTCCTGTACAAATGCAGCGGATACGGGAAGATTGAGTTCTTCGTATACCTGAATCATCCGTGAAAGGTCCTCCCAGCCTCTGGCTGTCACAAAACAGGTTCCTTCCTCATAAGCTTCCATCCGGTAAAAATCCTGAGGTTTAATCTCCAGAAATGATAAAATTGCTTCATGAATTCCTGCTTCTCTGGCAAATTGTTTCCAGACCTCCAGATTGGCTTCCAGGTTGAGAAGGCGTACTCTGTCCAGAGTCACCACATCGAAATCCCTTACGGATTTATTATATCCCGGCGGATTTCCGGCCGCCGCAATGATCCACCCCTGCGGCACCTGATGACTTCCGAATGTTTTGCACTGCAGAAACTGCAGCATGGCCGGTGCCAGTGTCTCCGATACGCAGTTGATCTCATCGATGAAAAGAATTCCTTCCTTTCTCCCGGTTTCTTCCATGCAATCATACACAGATGCGATAATTTCACTCATGGTATATTCTGTTACGGAGCAGATTTTTCCGCCATAGTTTTTCTCCCGGATCACCGGCAGACCTATGGCACTCTGTCTGGTGTGATGAGTAATGGTATACGACACCAGCCCCACACCGCATTCCTCTGCCACCTGCTCCATAATGGCTGTTTTTCCGATGCCCGGCGGGCCTATGAGCAGTACCGGCCGCTGCTTCACCGACGGAATCCGATAGGAACCATCTTCATTTTTTCTGGTATAGGCAAAAACCGTGTTGCGGATTTCTTCCTTCGCCTCCTGTATATTCATGCTGTTTTCCCCCTGTATTTTTCCTTCCATCTGTGATTTTCCATGTCTTTTCAACATCTTTTTACCGGAGAATATTTACCTGAAAACCGCCTGTATATTCCGGTTCCCAGTCTGCTCCTTCCGGCAGTTCCAGAAGCAGTTTATCCGCCCAGCAGGGCACTTCCACCTGACCAAACCGGCTTTTCAGAAAAATAAATGCTGTCCTGCACCCGGGTGCCTGCGCCGGAAACGTACCGAATCCATCAGTAAAATATAAAATTCCTTTCAGACGCCTCAGCTCTCCCCGTCTCTGCAATTGTCTGATATAGGAAAATGCTTCCCGGAAATCGGTTCCGCCCCCTCCTTTTATGACCAGATTCTTCATATAGCGCTCTGCCTCCTGAAGGCTGGTGAGTTTTACATCCTCCTGAACAACAGCATCGCACTGCAGAATCCTCACATGAAACTGATCAAAAAAATTCTCACTCTGTCCGAATACAGACCATGTTTCCTCCAGAAAAAAGTGCACCAGTCTTCCGGAACAGGAACCGGAAGTATCGATTACGATTATCAGTTCTTCCAGCCTCATGACTTCTTTTGTCTCCAGCGGCTCCACCAGCGGAATATTACCGTAGGTGTTTAATCCATAAGTATAATAAACCGGGTCATAGCTGTCCGTGTCAAGGATCCTGTCTTCCTTCAGAACCATAAACTGTCTGAGAAAATCATGGTAATCATGTCCCGGCCTTTTTTCAAGTTCTGCCGTTTCCTGCTCATAGCCTGCATCGTGGGAGCGCTTTCCGGCCTTTTTCTCGCCTGCCTGCAGAAAACCTTCTCCTGCTGAACTCCATTTGCGGGATAATGTACTCTTTTTATCTGCTGCTTCAGATAAAACTTCCGAAGAGACTGCAAACTTTCCTGAAATTTCCCCCGAATCACGATTTCCTGACCAGAATCCATGGAAATCCCGGGTAAACCACCTGTAAAAACTGTCTCTCGTTGTTTTATCAGCAGCAACGATCTTTTCATAAATCCGGTCTGCCGTAAGCACCGGGTCTTCCCGCAGAAGGCAGTCATATACCATCTGCTTTTCTGCCATCCATTTTCCACCGGGTCCGAAAATCTGATCCACCGCATATTCTGCTGCCAGGTCACAGGCCAGTTCATAATCCTTATTACCTGCCTGATCAGAGAATGGATGAAGATAGATACAGTGTACCAGCATATGGGTATAAAATCTGGCCAGAGCCTCCAGTCCATCTTCAGCCAGCTGCTGCAGAGCACGCCGGGTATAATAAACACAGCTTCCGTCTGTTCCCGGCTTTTCTGATCCCCGGTCTTTTAAAAGTTCTTTGAAAGAAAGGAGACCGCAGAAAGCTTCCATGGATGATTTGCGGCGGTAGAGCTCCTGTCCGGCCAGCTGCCAGAGTGCCTGCATGTCTGCCTGCTGTGTCCTTTCCGAAATTCTCCGGGCTCCCGTGCCGGTAAGCAGCTGTACAAATTCCGTCTGTCCGCATGAAATGGCCTTTTCCAGAAGCTCTTTCTTCAAAAAGCGATCCACTTTCTTCAGATTCAGCAATTTAGACGCTTTCTCCGGTATTTTTCCATACTGATTCCATTGCCCGCTCACCAGAAGAAGCATGGCAGGCCGAAAACGATTCTTTACATGCTGTTCATACCGGCTGCGTGCCTTCAGGGACAGCTGCACCGGATACAGCAGACGTGATACTGCCATATCCAGCTTCAGATCCCTGTCCTGAATTGCCGGAAAACGGCTGTCATAAGCTTCATAATCGATATCTGCTGAAATTGTCTTTTCTCCTGAAAGTTCTCCTGCCTGCGAACCTCCTCCTGCTGCGGTCAATGCAGCATCAAATCCTCCTGTATGGGACAGCGGCAGCCGGATTTTTTTTTCTTCGTCCGGGCTCCATATCTGCAGTATCGCCCTGCGGGCTTTCAGAAGCGGTTTCCAGCTTTCCACCCGGCTGCAGTCCAGAGCACTCACCGTAATTTCGGAAATTCCGCTCAGAGCATCTTTTCCCAATCGGTGAATATACATGGGCACCTTAAATTTCCGGCACTTTTTATCCAGTATTTCCAGCAGCGTATCTCCCTGCACCGCCAGATTATTCTCATAGTACACCGGCTCGGATCCGACCGGGTCATACGCCCTGTCATCCGCATCCATTGTTTCCGTCTGTCCCTTTATCCAAAAAAAGTGTCATTTACCTTTCTGTCTTCCTGCAGGGCAAAAATCAGCTGAAGAACCAGCTTCATACCGGCCCTCTGACTGTCCAGATCCACCCATTCCTCCCGGGTATGTGCCTTTCCGCCCACAATGGTTCCCAGGGTCAGGGCAGGTATGCCGAGAGATAGAGGAATATTGGCATCTGTGGAGGCAGCCTCCTGTGATACCTCCTGTCCTGTGACATCTCGGATAAGTTCTGCTGCCGTTTCAATCAGTTTCTTCTGTTCTCCACAGGCTTTTTTATTCATTTCTCCTGCACAGGGACGTTCTCCCACCTGCTCTGCCTGCAGCTGCATCCCATCCGCTGAAAAACGCCTGATGGTATCCATAAAAAAGCAGCGCATTTCTTCCATACAGCCGGCATCAACGGAACGGATTTCGTACAGGATTTTCGCCTCCTGAGCAATGGTATTGACTGAGGTTCCTCCCTGAATGATTCCCACATTATATGTGGTCTGTGCACGCCCGGGCACCTGCTTCTCATACAGCGCACACACCAGACGGGAAATCTCATGAATGGCACTGGCATTACCGAATGCACTGAAGGAATGACCTCCTTCCGTGCACACAGTGACTTCATACCGCAGAGAGCCCACACATTGAGGAAAACACTGACCCAGATACAGATCCAGAGAAACCACCTGCGCAAGCCTGCTGCCGTAATCTTCCATCAGCTGTCTGCAGCCCTTCAGATTTCCAAGACCTTCTTCTCCGGTATCCGCTACAAAAAGAATCCCGGTCTGCAGCTGGGGTTTTTCCGCCGCAAAAAAAGCTGCTGCCATGAGGAGATTTACCAGATTTGCTGTGTCATCCCCCACACCGGGACCGATCAGCAGATGATTCTTCTGGCGGATCACCAGCCTGTCCTCGTCAGGAAATACCACATCCAGATGGGCCATATAAACGGAAATTCTGCTGCGGTGCCGGACTTCATACGGGTAGATCACATTGCCTGCGCTGTCCTCATACACACCCTCTGCTCCATGAGCCTCCAGCCATTTCCTGCAGAAATCGGCCCTGCGTTTTTCCCTGCCTGACGGTGCCGGAATCACAGCCAGCTCCTTAAGCAGCCGCTCCGCCTCCGGTGCATGCTCCTCCACATAATTTCTGATTTTATCTTCCCATAGAGCTTTCATATGTTTTCTATCCTCCTGTGGGCATAATGCCTGAAACATTTCTGAAACGTGCGCCCGTCGGGCGCACTGTAAAACGGCCAGGCCGATTGATTCAGGCCCGGCCGTTTATGGCGATCCACTGTATGTTCTGTCTGCCGTAGACATCTTCGCGACCATGCCTCACAGACAATTTTAAAATATTCAGAATTACATCTGCTGCTGCCCCGGAGTTACCGGACAGACTCTCCCATGGCCTGCAGCCGCTCAACCGCCAGCTGTTCTCCTGCCTGAGCCGCCTTCTGCATCCAGATGACTGCCTGATCATGGTTGGCTTTCACACCATCTCCATCTTCCAGCAGTTCACCCACACGAAACTGCGCAACCGGCAGCCCCTCCTGTGCAGCTTTTAAGTACCATTCAAATGCCAGTTCGTGATCCTTATCCACACCCGTACCGAAATAGTACATATTGCCGGTTACAAACATCCCCGGCGCATATCCCTGCAGAGCCGATTTCTGATACCATCTGAAAGCTTCCTGCGGATTCTCCTCCACTTCAAAGCCAAAATACAGACACTCCCCATACATATACTGTTCTTCCGGTGTAACCGGATTTGTATTTACAGCCATACTTTCCTCCTGTGAAATCCCCTGAATATTCAGTGCCGCTTCTTATATTCGTTCCAGATATAAAAAGCAAGCACTGCCGCCACCACCAGTAAAGGGTATGCAGCTATAAAACGAACCATCCAGATGGCAATGGCCAGAAACAGAATCACAACCACGAAAAAGAGCAGAAAACAGCCATTTCCGCCCATATTGAAATGAAAGAAACGACCTCCGTTCCCTTCTTCCTCATCGGAATCGCTGCCGGCAGCATCCCTGTATGAAGCATAGGATGTACCTTCTTCCCCTTCATATATCCCATACTCCGCTTCATAAGCATCAATAATCGTATGCGCAATCGCCTCCGGCGGTCCCAGCTCATCAATGATCTCTGCTTCTGTTCTTCCGGTACCATCTGCCCGTTCGGAAATATACCGGCGGTAATAATCTGCTTTTTCCGAAACCAGACGCCCCGGTACTCTTCCCACCAGTGCATCCGTCAGAAGCTCAATAAATTCCCGTCTGTTCATCAATTCACACCTTTCACTGTATTACACAGCAGCCATCTGACGACCTTTTGTTCGTCAGACGGCCGCGGCAACCATAGCCGCCATGCGGCTATTATATCATAATTTTGAACAGAACTCAAATTCCTCCATAACAGAAGCATCCGGCTCTGCTGTAAGAAGACTTACGATAATATTGGCAGCAAATGCCAGCAGAAATGCGGGAAGCAGTTCATATATATTCCAGATTCCTCCTACAGGACGTACAGCATATTTCCATACAAATACCATGATACCTCCAACCAGCATACCCGCGACAGCACCGGTTTTATTGCTTCGCTTCCAGAACAGTGCCAGCAGTACTACCGGACCAAATGCTGCACCAAAACCTGCCCAGGCAAAACTTACGATGGCAAAAACACTGCTTGAAGGGTCTCTTGCAATATACACAGCGATGATACTGATGATCACTACCGTAACACGCGCAATTACCACTGATGCTTTTTTACTTATCCTGATATGTAAAGAGTCAATCAGAAGATTCTGTGACACTCCTGAAGCAGCTACCAGAAGCTGACTGTCCGCTGTGGACATGGTTGCAGCAAGAATTCCCGCAAGAATTACACCTGCAAGAAGTGCTGCCGCTGCACCATGCTGACTCAGCAGATTGGCAATCTGTACAATTACCGTTTCACTTCCGCTTCCCTCCAGCACATCGATTGCTCCTGCCTTACTCATTCCAAGCCCGATGACACCGATAAAAATAGCAATTGCCATGGAAATAAACACCCATACAGTTGCGATCCTGCGCGATAACGTCAGCTTTTCCTCATCCTCCGCTGCCATGAACCGAAGAAGAATGTGGGGCATCCCGAAATATCCCAGTCCCCATGCCATGGTGGAAATGATGGTAATAATTCCATAGGGAGAAGCAGAACCGGTTTCAGTACTGTACATGCTGTTCATGGAAAGGTAGCCCGGCAGAGATCTGGCATTTTCCATGACCATGTCCAGCCCGCCGGCCTGTGAAGTACCAAATACCAGCACCACAATCAGAGCAATACTCATAACAATGCTCTGAATCAGATCTGTTGTAGAGGCTGCCAGAAATCCTCCCAATGTGGTATATCCTACAATAACAATGGCGCATACGATCATGGCTGTCAGATAGTTCACATGAAACAGGCTCTGGAACAGTTTGCCGCAGGCAGCAAAACCACTGGCTGTATAAGGCACGAAAAATATTACGATAATCATTGCCGATACGCATGTCAGAACATTTTTCTCATCATGATACCGTTTTGCAAAGAAATCCGGAATTGTAATCGCCCCGATTCTGTGGCTGTAACGCCGGATTCTTCTGGATACAACCAGCCAGTTGACCCATGTACCGATTCCAAGCCCGATTGCTGTCCATGCTGCATCACAGATACCGCTCAGGTATGCCACACCCGGCAGTCCCATCAGCAGCCAGCTGCTCATATCGCTGGCCTCTGCACTCATGGCAGTAACAAGCGGACCCAGTTTCCGTCCACCCAGATAAAAGTCATCAACCGAATTATTGGTTTTTGAAAATTTCACACCGATTCCCAGCATCATAAGCAGATAGCAGATAATGGCAATCATAATCATTACTGATGATGTCATATTGTTTTCCTCCATATCCTTTTATATGACCATATACCTGAAAAACAGATATATTCACGAGTATATCATATTTTCTGCATAATATCTGCATATTTTGCATATTTCATACATTTATTTCAGTTATTTCAGTTCGTTCTGCTTTTTCCCGCAGTTCTGACTGCATCCGCTGCATTTTCCTGTACAGCCGCTTCCACAATCACATCCGCAGAAGCATTTTCCATTCTTTTTATTTCTTCTTAAAATTGTGACAGCAATCGCTGCGACAGCCATGACTGCAGCAAAAACAATTATATCAGCCGGATTCATATCACACCTCCTGATGTCTCTACATTCCGATTCCCATACAGATCAGCCTCGTGATCAACGCTGCAGCCCATGCAACCGCACACTGCCAGAAAACCACACCGACAGCCCATCCTGTCCCCAGCTCCCGTTTAATAGCTGCGATGGAAGCAACGCAGGGTGTATATAAAAGAGAAAATACCAGCATCGTAGCTGCTGAAACAGTTGAAATGGCCGTCTCTATGCTGTTTCCAAACAGAATCCCCATGGTCGATACGACACTTTCCTTTGCCATAAAACCACTGATGAGAGATGTTACGATTCTCCAGTCACCCAGTCCCAGAGGTGACAGAATCGGTGCGATCCAGCCTGAAATCATAGCCATCAGACTTTCAGAAGAATCCTCCACCATATTCAGATGCAGATTAAAGCTCTGCAGGAACCATACAATGATGGTTGCAATCAGGATGACACTGAAAGCCTTGCTCAGAAAATCCTTGGCCTTTTCCCACAGAAGCTGTGCCACATTTTTCGCGCCCGGCATCCGGTAATTGGGAAGTTCCATAACAAAAGGAACTGCTTCCCCTTTAAATAATGTATTTTTAAAAAGAAGCGCCACAAGAATACCTGCAGCAATACCCAGTACATAAAGCCCCGTCATGATGAAGCCTCCCCTGTCCGGGAAAAATGCATTGACAAAAAATGCGTAGATCGGCAGCTTTGCAGTGCAGCTCATAAACGGAGTCAGGAAAATCGTCATCCTCCGGTCCCGCTTACTGGGCAGAGTTCTGGTTGCCATAACAGCCGGAACCGTACATCCGAATCCAATCAGCATGGGAACGATGCTCCTGCCTGAAAGACCGATTTTACGCAGCAGTTTATCCATAAAAAATGCAACTCTGGCTACATAACCGCTGTCTTCCATGATGGAAAGAAAGAAAAACAGAGTAACAACAATGGGAAGAAAGCTTAAAACGCTTCCCACGCCGCCGAAAATACCATCAATAACCAGGCCGTGAAGAGCATGATTGACGTGGTAAACAGTCATCCACTGATCAACCACTGCAGTCAGAGCATCAATGCCGGTTTCCAGAAGTCCCTGCAGAAATGCACCGATGACATTGAATGTCAGAAAAAACACAGCTCCCATAATGGCCACAAAACAGGGAATGGCAGTCCACTTTCCTGTAAGAATCCGGTCGATCTTTTCCGAACGGATCCGTTCCTTGCTTTCCCTCGGTTTCTTTACGGTACGTTCGCAGACATACTCAATGAAATCAAACCGCATATCGGCAATGGCTGCACTGCGGTCCATACCACCTTCTTTTTCCATCTGCAGCACAATATGCTCAATCATATCCATTTCATTCTGATCCAGCTTCAGCTGCTTTAAAATCAGGGAATCACCCTCAATAACCTTTGTGGCGGAAAAACGAAGCGGAAGCCCGGCCCGTTCCGTATGGTCCTCTATGATGGATTCCACTGCATGGATAGCCCTGTGAATAGCACCGCCGTGATCATCTTTACTGCAGAAATCCTGCTTCTGCGGACGTTCCTGATACTGTGCAATATGTACCGCATGTTCGATCAGCTCCCGGACTCCTTCATTTTTTGCCGCAGAAATAGGAATCACAGGCACACCCATCAGGGCCTCCATGCCATTGATATCGATAGCACCGTTGTTGTTCATGACTTCATCCATCATATTCAGGGCAATAACCATGGGAACATTCATCTCCAGAAGCTGCATGGTCAGATAGAGGTTCCGCTCAATATTGGTGGCATCCACGATATTAATGATTGCTTTCGGCTTATCACCCAGCACAAAATTTCTGGAAACAATTTCCTCGCTGGTATAGGGAGACATGGAATAAATACCGGGCAGATCCGTTACTCTGGTATTGGGACGTCCTTTGATGGGACCATCTTTCCGGTCAACAGTTACACCCGGGAAATTCCCCACATGCTGGTTGGCACCTGTCAGCTGGTTAAACAGAGTTGTTTTACCGCAGTTCTGATTTCCCACAAGTGCATAGGTAAGGAGCTCTCCTTCCGGCAGAGGATCTCCATCACCCTTTGCATGATATCTGCCATCTTCACCCAGCCCGGGATGTTCCGAAGGATAAATTTTATCAATGCGGCTGTGTTTGTTTTTTCTTTCTTTAATCGGCTGGATATCGATCTGACAGGCATCGGCCAGACGCAGTGTCAGCTCATAACCATGAATCTGCAGTTCCATGGGATCTCCCATGGGCGCAAATTTTACAACGGTAACCTCCGCTCCCGGAATTACACCCATGTCCAGAAAATGCTGCCGGAGAGCTCCCTCTCCTCCTACTTTCGTAATAACAGCACTTTCACCGATTTTTAAATTCCCGAGTGTCATCTAAAGTACCTCCATTTTTTACATAGCTGATAAATTTTCTCAATAAGTTAACTTTTGCTAACCTAAGTTATATCACACTAACCCCTGTTCGTCAAGTCTTCTTCAAACTGCTCGAAAGACTCTGTCTGTCTCTCCTTTCTGACACACGGGTGGTTGTAGAATGCCCATAAAAGCTGCAGACACATAAAGCACCAGATGACCGGTTCGCAGATAATAACTCCCAGATAATCCAGCACGGGAATCATAAATGCCACAAAAAGAATTTTTCCGAAAAATTCAATAATGCTGGAAACCAGAGGTATCAATTTGCTTCCCAGTCCCTGCAGAGAATTTCTCAGATTCAGAAGAATTCCCAGAACAAGGTAAAAAGGACCGTTGATCCGAAGATATGCGGCGCCATTTTCCAGAACCACAGCATCTGAAGAACCGGAAAGGAAAGAAACCATGTTTTCTGCTGCAAAAAGCAGAATGACCGAAATAATAAGCGCCCAGCCGATCACCATAAGATTGGCATAATTTACAGCTCTGCGAATCCGTTCCTTATATCCTGCACCCCGGTTCTGAGAAACAAATGTTGAAAGTGCCAGTCCAAGGCTGGAAAACGGCATAATACAGAAACTCTGAATTTTTCTTGCTGTTGTATGCCCTGCAATAATCCGGTATCCCAGGTTGTTGATACCCGCCTGCAGGATAACAGTACCGGTGGATACAATTCCGTACATGAGTCCCATGGAAAGTCCCTGTCCAACCAGTTCCCTGTAAAGTTTTTTCCCCACACAAAAATGTCTGCGGCCCGGAATCAGGACAGGACAGCATTTCACAATGTACAGAATACAGAGCAGGGCAGAAACACCCTGGGCGATCACCGTTGCAATGGCTGCACCTTCTATACCCATATGAAATCCGGTAATAAACTGAATGTCCAGCACAATATTCAGTACAGAAGATATGATCAGAAATACCAGAGACATGACGCTGTTCCCAATGGCTCTCAGCAGCCCCGCCAGAAGATTGTAGGCGAACATCACCCCCACAAACAGGGTAATCAGGGATATGTAGGAATACGACTCTTCAATAATATCCGGCGGAGTCCCCAGCAATTCCAGCAGAGGATAAAGAAAAATCCGTGAAATCAGTACAAGAACAACCGTTACACCAATTCCCGTAACGATGGAACCTGCCACTGAACGTTTCAGAAGATCTTCATCCTTCGAACCATAATATCTGGCTGCCACAATACTCAGTCCGTTGCCGATTCCCAGCGCAAAACCCACCAGCAGTTCATACACTGCAGCACATGCACCGATTGCTGCCAGAGATACATCTCCCAGACAACGGCCCACGATCATGGTATCCACTGCATTGTACATCTGCTGAAAAGCATTGGAAATAAAAAGCGGAACAGCAAAAATCAGCAGCGACGTTACAATATTTCCCTGCAGCAGATCAACTTCCAGCCTGCTTTTTTCTTTTTTCACACTCATCTCAGACATATAAACCTTTCTGTTTCCTGTTATAAATTAAAATATAAAAATCGGCAGACAAAGCCAATAGCTGTCTGCCGACCACATTCTACCACACTCTTCATTGCGGAACAAGGATTCTTTTTTATTCTTTCATATGATCTTTAATATAGTGATCCACTTCTTCTCTGGTCATATTCATTGCCACGGACAATTCTTCCAGAAGCAGATCTTCTGCAGATTTCTGATAATGATCATCAATGGCGGTACTTTTTTTACCCTCGGCATATCTTCCCTGCCTGCGCAGGTAAATTGTCTTGATAATCCGTATCCACTCTCTGCAGTCACAGCTCTTCAGAGCTTTTTTGTAGCTTTCCTCTCTGTACTTCTCGTTATCAATTAAAAGCTCGGGAATATCTGCTATGGTCTCCACCATATTTCTGGCTTCCTGTTCTGTCATAATCGGCCTTCTCGGAATCATGGTATTATCAACTGCAGAATAGATTTTCAGTCCTGCATCTTTAATGGGACTCAGCACGTAGTAAAGCTTTTTCTGCCTGTCTTTCACAAAATCATCCATGGTGGTAATCTGCTCAATCTTACAAACGCCTTCTGTCTTATACATTACATAATCGCCAACTTTAAACATTGCAGTCTCCCCTCCAAAACCTTAACAGCAATCAGTCAATATATCCATCTGTCTTATAACTGTTATACTGTTTCTTGATTCTGATATACAGATTTCCGTCATTCCCTGTGAATTTCTCTATCAGCTCATACTTTGTATGTTTTCGCTTCAGCTGGTCCAGATACATACTCAGTTCTTTCTCCGGATCTGCTCCATTCAAAGTATCAAAACGGATCGTCTGTTCCAGACATGCACTTGTAATTCTTCTCATTATGGTATCCTCCCTTTTCGATGTTGATAACTGAATTATAACATAAAAAAAAGGGCTTCGTAAGCGAAACCCCTCCAAAAGTTGTAAGTTTGTGACAATTGCAGAGACTATGCGCTCTATAATTTGTCTATTTTTACTAAATCATTTTCTCAGTTTTTCCCGACCAGCTTTCCTGCCATTCTCTTTACCCTGCGCATCACTCTTTCTGCTGCCGGCCTGATGCTGTTTTCTCTCCTGTCCAGTTCTGCCTGCAGTCCGTTGATTTTTCTGTCATAAGAAATCTTCAGTTCCTGATCCACAATGGGATATGCCCTGTTATTCCGAATTACTTTCGGAGAAAATAAAGCATTTTTCAGCCATGCCCGGGAACGGATCCTTTCCCTGTCCAGAATCCGGTAAACCGCATCATAATCAATTTCGGAAAGAAGCCTTTTGCCCGCCGGTTTCATGATTTCTTCCGGGTCTGTTACATAGCGGTCTTTCAGGTCAAACAGAGACAGAAGAGATTCAAACCGGGACAGCCCCCGATGTCTGTTTGCAATGCAGATAAAGGGACGTTTAAAAAGAATGGCAAAACTTGCACCATGACAGGAATCGGTGATGACAAACCTGCTGTGTTTCAGGTAATACAGCCAGTCCTCCACCTGAAGATTTTCCACCGTATTGGGGAGATTCAGTTTTTCTTTATTTTCCTGAAATTTCCATGGGATTCCATCCAGCATATTGATCAGTTTACAATTGTAATGATCTGCCACATACTGAAGCGCCTCCCTTTTTTCCGGTGTGGGATCCAGAATATAGGATACCACATACGTTTCCTCTTCATGAACAGACGAACGTGAAGCAATTTCATCATAGATTGCGGGATCTGCGGCAAATACCGGATCCAGCACCTGTACAGCTTTTACATGAAATGTATCTCTGCAGATGGACACCCCCCTGGATTCCCGCACGGAAATGGCATCGAAACGATTCAGAAGATGAGCAGTTGTTTCTTTTTCCGCTTTTGAAGCGAAAAATCCATCATGACCAAAAGATGAAGCGTATGCAATCTTTTTCTTATCATCGTCCACAAAATCAAAAAAATAGCTGCGCCCGAAATTCCGGCTGATTCCATAATTCCACACCTGATCGGATCCTATGATAAACGTATCCACATAGGCGTTCAGAGATCGAAGCTCTCGTAAAGAATAGCTTCGGCTGATCTCTTTGTAGTTTTCTCTGGCAAAGCGCCGGGAATGAGTTTCCATAAGCTCGGGATCAGAATTATTTAATCTGGGTTTATCGATCATCAGTACCGACAGGCCGAATGATTCCACCAGTCGGCATAAACCGTAATATGTCATTATACTGCCGTAATTGCAGCCGCTCCATACGCCCATGATCGCCACATCAAATTTCCTTTTTACTGCATATTCGTATGCCTTTTCCATGGACATGTACTGTACCAGATCCATAAAACGGTTTCTTGCAGGATGAGATTTAAAGCAATGGTCAAAGGGCTGCCCTGTTTTATAAATGTACTCCAAAGGCATGGGATCACATACCGGCATTCTGCGGCGGACTTCTTTCAGAACGGCATCTCCCTTCGGGCTGTTGATAATCAGAATTGAGGTGCCTTTTCCGTCACTATATTTCGGATCATATTTTTCCACTCCCCAGAAATCGGCCAGAGTGATATCACCCTGTCTGGGAACTACGGAAAATCTGCACTGACCGCAATGGGGGCGGGTTGACAGAAGCGGCAGAAATGCCCTGTAAAACGGATCCACACTTCTGGTGCCGTGATAAACGGTTCCATCGGAATATTTTACGGTCATTTCCGTGGACCAGCCATAGTAATCCTTATCGCGGAATCCCACATGAGTAATTTTTCTGCCTCCATGCTTTTCCTGCAGATATTTTTTAAACAGACCCGGTGACGGTGCTCCATGACACATGAGATCGATGGTATAAAGCTTTTCATAATCTCTGCCCAGATACGTTCGCAGACCGGCCACCTGACAGGGACATCCACAGAACAGAACCGGACGTCCTTCTTTCAGAAGCTTCTGAATTTCCGTATAAACCCTGCCGGTATCACTTTGAACATATTTTGATTTTTTCAGCTTTTCCAGATCTTTTTTATTATTGACAATCATATGTAAAACCCTGAACTCCGAATCGTAGGCAGCACCACAGACAGCACCCGCCCTGTCCAGTACATATTCCGCAAAAAGGGTAAACATACCGCCGGAAGAACTGTTTTTACGTATATCGTCATCTGCCATTGCCACATAGCAGTCCGGTTCCGGATTATTATTATACTGTCCGCTGACAGAAGGGCATGCTTTCCGGCACTTCCCACAGGAAATGCACAGTTTTTCATCAATTCGGGGATACAGAAATCCCTCAGCATCATATTGCATGGAAATGGCGCTCTGCGGACAGATATTGTAACAGGCACCGCAGCCGCAGCACTCGATTCCGGGCAGTACAGCAATTGTTTTTTCTTTATTCATTCCTTGCTCTCCTTAATTTTACTCTGCTTCTCTGCTCCACTTTTCCGGCAGTCTCACCCTTTTTCCGGCACTGTCCAGACCCAGATGATTCCTCCAGAAATCCAGGGTCGTAAGTTCCTTTCCCCGTGTCCGGAATTCATTTTCCACCTGATCTCCTTTCAGGACATACAGAATCATCAGCCTGCACATCCTGAAAAAATATTTCCAGAAGAGACGGTTGGATGCTGTTGTAACTGCCCCCTTTTCGTCCCCCGGATTCCACATGAGCACATGCTTTCGAAATGCATAGTGACAGGGATCACTGGCCTGCATATTTACCACATTCAATTCCTTCGAATAAAAACAGTCCGGTATCAGATTTCCGTAAAAAGTCAGATAATTTATCATCCGTTCTTTTCTGTTGGTTCTTTTGCTGCAGCTGATCTCATACTTTTTCTGATCAAAATAATATCCCTGTTCTTCCAGTTCTTCCCTGGTATACTGCTTCATGTTATGAGAAAGCAGATCCTTCAGCAGCACATCCTCCTGCTGTGTTTTAAAGAAATCCACCCCTTTCAGGTAATCCTCCATGCCTCTCAGCTTAAAATACACCGCTTCATACCGCTGCATGAACAGATGCTTCAGTACCCAGCCGGCAAACCAGCCAAGAACACGGAGCTTTCCTCCCAGAATTCCATGACAGGCTTCGATTACCATATCGTTGCGCGAGAAAAAATACTCCAGATGTGCGCTGTATTTTTTATCAAATGCCTCATGCCATACACCGATTCCGTTTAAAATCAGTACATTTTTTTCATTGCGGAGGCCGTATTCCGTATCATCGCATTTGATAAACAGAGGAAGAGGAAGCCCGTTTTCTTCCACTACACTCAACGGCATGCAGGTCAGCCACCAGCCTGTATAATCAAATGGTTCTTCCGTCTCGTTCATCAGCAGATTAAAAGTCTCCCGCATTTCCAGAGGTTTTCTGGGAAGCCCTCTGTGACGCCACAGCGCACTGGCTTCAGTCTGAAATGTGGGTTCGTTTAATGCAAACATTCCTCCATGGATATGCAGATTACTGTATTCAGGCTTTACCACTTTCAGAAAATTGATCATTTTTTCCAGAATATGAGGATCCAGATACAGATCATCATCACACATGATTACATGAGTCAGTCTGTCTCTGCGGTCATATGCTTCCAGAAGTCCTCTGGTGAATCCCCCTGAGCCGCCGTAATTACGGTTGGGAAACCAGAAGACATGTTCCTGTTCAGGAAGTCTTCCTTCCAGAGTCTGCCCATTGTCAACCACAAAAACTTCCAGTGAATCTTTTATGCTGCTTTCCTCATTTTCCAGAAGATTTTCACAGATATTCTGCACGTTGCGGATTACGTAATCCTCCCTTTTAAAGGTACAGATATTCAGTGCTGCACGTACTTTTTTATCCGGTTCTGTATCGGTCAGATAACGCCCCCCGTAAAAAACACTTCCATCTTCCAGACTGACAATTTTCAGATAGAAAAATGCGCTTCTGCTTGTCTTTCTGCTTTCCACATTTTTTCCATAGCTGCTTTCATCCATCATACCCGCCGGTATCATGCTGACCTTTTCCTTTGAAAAGTCGTACCGGTACTGCCATTTTGCACGTTCTGCAAAACAAACCTCTTCCGTGCAGATTTCAGCATCTCTTTCCACAAAATGCATGGGAAGCCGGGAGTGCATCCTTTTTTGCTGATAAAGACTTTTCTTCATAATAAAGATCCGGAATCTTCCCCTCAGATCCAGTTCAAAAATCACATCTTTTACCCGGGTATAACGGAGATATTTTGCATATGAGAAGCAATTGAAGTATGTATCCAGAGATACACTTCTTCCTCTGTCGATTTCCAGACATGTCCTGTTCTTTTCATTTCTTCTCCGAACCGATTCATCCGCGCGAAAATACATCAGTTCCACTTTTCCGGCTTCTTCCGGAACAGATAAAATAATTTTTGAAAGTTCCATGGGCTTCTCCTGTTTTGTACCAGACTGCGGCATTTCCTTTTCTCCCTTCAAACGCTGTTTTCACCTGCTATCATTTCAATCTTCGGATTAAACAGAAGACCTGCAAACATCTGGGACAGCACAATCCAGCTTCTGCGCAGCCGGTGATTTTCCCCTTTCATCCAGATCCTCAGAATATTGTATACACATTTCGCTGTGTAATAGATGATTCCTTTGATTCCTTCGTATCGGTATGCAAAGTTTTCATTTCGGTAAGCATAACGATAACGGTCGATACGATCCGGAATATCCGTTGCAATACAGCTCCCGTTATTGGTACGCATGGCATGAACTACCTGGCTTCTTCCGGCCAGATAACAGGGCATTTTCATCCGCACGGCCAGCCTTCGGGTATATTCCAGATCATCCCCCCAGATAAAAAATTCTTTCACCGGAAGACCTGCTTTTTCCACAACGGATGTTCTCATAAACAGGGAAACAAAGGTTGCCTGCTCAACAGGAATCAGCCCCTGGGTCAGAAGTCCCGCATCTTCATAAAAATCCTTTTTAACTTTCTGCCGGTTCATCCTGCAGCCTTTTCCATCTGTCCAAAGAACAGCACTGGAGAGAAAACCGTATTCTCCTGCCAGATATTCATCTGCCTCCAGCAATTTCCCCAATGCATCCGGTTTTGGAAGAGTATCATCATCCATGATCCATATGTATTCATAGCCATGTTCCACGGCCTTTCGGATCCCCAGATTGAATCCTCCCGCTCCTCCCAGATTGCGGGGTAACTCCAGTACATATATTTTTTTCTTCTTTTTCAGCTCTCTCAGATACTCCCCGGTGCCATCCGTGCTGGCATTATTCACCACCAGCACATCGCAGGGAGCTGTCTGCATCAGCAGACTGTCCACACACTGTTTCAGCATTTCTTTTCGATTATAGGTTACTATAACAGCTACGGTACGATTCATAATCTCCTCCAAAATTGCATCGACAACGATTCATGTGGAACGATTATACAAATGGAATGTAAATATTTCATCCGTTTTTTTGTAAAATCCACGCAAGCTTGAAATGAATTTTATGATTACCCGGAATCAGGCAAAAAAATAAGGCATGCCGCACTCTGTGCGGCAGCCTCCTTGACCTGAAAAGCTTTTATGATAAATCCTCTATACGTATTGTTCCATAAAAACAGCAACTCCATCTTCTTCATTGGTCAGTGTTTCATACTTGGCAGCCTTTTTAATGCAGTCCATGGCATTGCCCATTGCCACCGTATATCCGAAATCCATCTCAATCATGGAAAGATCATTATCACTGTCCCCCACCGCCATGACCTGACTCATGGGAATATTCAGTTTTCTGGCATACCAGGCAAGCGATTCCCCTTTCTGCGCCCTGCGGTCTGTAATTTCCACATTGTCAGGAAAAGAAGAAACCGCTGTTACTCTGCCTGTCTCCCTGAAATATGCTTTCATTTTTTCAACTTTTTTCGGTGAAATTCCACTTGATGAAATTTTAAAAATCATATCCGAATACTGAAAAACATCCTCCGCCCGCTTCAGATGAATCGGTGCATTGGGATCCGGAGTCAGATGAAAATTCTTTTTTATAAAATGCAGCAGTCTTCCCTGCCTCCAGAAATAAAAAGCCTTCCGCACCATATCTCTCCAGGTACAGACCATGAAAAACTGATTTTCCGTCTGAATATCCATGGGAACCTTCCATTTTTCAAACATGGAAATCACCCACCCTGCAGTTTCCTGATCCAGAGGGATACTTCGAATAACCTGTCCCTTTTCGTCTATAATCTGTGCACCGCTGTTGCACAGATAGCTGCACTGAATCCCATTGCGCTCCAGTTCCTGCCTTGCCAGATTGAAAATCCGGCCTGTGCAGATAGCAAATACTACACCTTTTTCCTGTATCTTTTTGATTTCCCGTACAGTTCTTTCACTAAGGCGCCCACGGCTGTTCAGCAAAGTTCCGTCCATATCGGATGCAATCAGTCGAATCATCTTTTTCCTCTCCTACCTGTCATCTGCCGGAAAATGGATTCCTGCAGACTTTCTGGCCAGATCCAGAATCCGGCTTACCAGAAGTGTTTCTTCCTGTCTTTTCAGGCATTGTTCATAATCTTTTTTCTCCAGCATACGCGCATAGGCCAGAAACTCCGGTATCATCCGGTGCTTTGGCTCCTCAATTTCTATCTCTTCTGTTTTATGGTTTTTATTCAGATGCAGATAAACCGGTCCCTCCAGTATGTTGGACTTCGTCTTCAGAAGCAGATATCCCCCGGTTCCCTGAATCACCAGTTCACAGGGACCGTCCGAATCCTTTGCTCCGGTACAAATACACTGAAAATCCGGATAAATCAGATGCACGACTCCGCTTGTATCTGCTCCCCGGTTCACATTGGCATGATACAGCACCTCCTGTGGTTCTCCAAAAAGTCCTGCCGCAAAATGCAGGTTATAGCAGTTGAGATCCATCAGTGCTCCGCCTGAATGTCCGGGATCAAAGGCTCTGGGACATTCTCCTTCCATGAACTGATCATACCGGCTGGAATACTGAGAAAAATTACAGTTTACAATACGGATCCGGCCAAGCTTCGAAAGCAGCTTCCTCACCTTCTCATAAACCGGCAGATACTGATTGGAAATCGCTTCCGTAAGATAAAGCCTCTTTTTTCTGGCCAGCTCAATCAGTTCCCTGGCTTCTCTTTCGTTGGAAGCAAACGGTTTTTCCAGAAACACATTAACACCGGCTCCCAGAGCTTCTTTTGCCATGCTGTAATGAAGATCATTGGGTACCGCCAGATATACAGCATCAATGTCCTTCAGTTCTTCTGAATCCAGCATCTCCATATAATCCGTAAAACCCATGGGAATTTCATATTCTTTACAGAGCTTTTGTACCATGTTTTCTGACCGCTTTGTTCCGCAGAGAACTGCCACTTCAATCTCTGTTAACTCTGTTAAAACGGGAAGTATCTCCTGTACCAGCTTTCCGGTACCTGTAACCGCAAGTTTAATCATAAATCCACCTCTTCTCATGAATCCAGTTCCATAATATCAATACTGTCAGCAGCATGGCACCACTCCTGACAATGAAAGTATAACATAAACTCATTTCGACAGATATACTAAAAAAACTGCAATATCTTTACCTGATTTCGGTCACCTTGCAGATAGTCGGATTCTGTATTTTTTCTTCCATAACCGCCGCCGCATAATTGTGTTTACCTGAATTTACATTATAGGTTTCTCTTTTTTTCTGCCCGATCCTATGATAGAATATTCAGAATCAGATCTAAATGGAGGGAAAAATATGGATGTACTTGTGAGTATTATTGTTCCGGTATATAATGCAGAGAAATTTCTGAACCGCTGCGTGGACAGTATTCTCCATCAGGAATACCGCAGCTTTGAATTAATTCTTGTGGATGACGGAAGTACAGATTCTTCCGGCAGCATCTGTGATGAATATGCTGAAAAAGACAGCCGAGTGATCGTTATTCATAAGGAAAATTCCGGTGTATCCGACAGCCGGAATATGGCCCTGGATCGGGCCTGTGGGAAATATATTCAGTTTCTGGACAGCGATGACTGGATTACCCCGGATGCCACCAAACTTTTTGTGCGCTCAGCAGAAACTTACCAGTGTGATCTGGTTATATCCGATTTTTACCGGGTGGTTGGTGAACGTGTCTCTCACAAAGGAGATATCGAGGAAGACGGTGTCATGAACCGTGAACAGTATGCCGCCCACATGATGGAAAACCCGGCTGATTTTTATTATGGAGTAATCTGGAATAAACTGTATCGAAGAGATCTGATTGAAAAATATCATCTGAGGATGGACTCGGAACTGAACTGGTGTGAAGATTTTCTTTTTAACCTGGAATATATCCGACACGCCAACGTTTTTCTGGCACTGCAGGCACCCATTTATTATTATGTAAAAACAAAGGGCAGTCTGGTCAGCCAGAGCATGACCATCAACCGTGTCATAAAAACCAAACTGATCATATTTGAATATTATAATGAATTCTATAAATCTGTTTACGAAGAGGAAGATTACAGCAAGATCCGCCTGCAGGTCTACAGTTTTCTCCTGTCCACAGCCAAAGATAATATGGTTCCTCCCGCTCCTCTGGCCGGCAGCAAGAAACTGGGAAAGGAGCGGATCAGTACCTTAAACCGGGAGGCAATTTCAGGAGACGGGGTTCCCATGGAATTGTACCGCTGCAGAAAGCTGCTTTACCGTCACTGCGAAACCGTGGCAGTAAAGCATGACCTGAGCATGCCCGAGATTTTGATCCTGCTCCACCTGAGCCAGCCTGTCAACATTGAAAAAATCGATGAACTGGCAGATTTTGCAGGCCTGAGCACCCGCAAAACCTTCCGGATCCTGCAGCGGCTTACCCGAAAAGAACTTCTTCAGGTTAAAAACCTGCGTACGGATGAACTGCAGCACTTTGAGCTTCTCCCGGCAGCAGAACCTGTCATCAAGGATCTGGAGCTTGCCCTGGAGGACTTCAATAAACATCGTTTCCAGACCCTCACTGCACAGGAACTTGAGAATTACAGGTACCTGGAAAACAAAATCAAAGACAGTATGCTTCAGATTCTGAAATAACCAAAAAGCAAAACTGATTGACAAAGGGACATGGCTGCTGAACAGATACCGGAATCTTATGAGACTTCCTCAAACTGGGAATTATAAAGACCGGCATAAAATCCTCCTGCAGCCAGCAGTTCCTCATGAGTACCCTGTTCTATAATATCTCCGTCTTTCATGACCAGAATCAGATCCGCATTGCGGATAGTTGACAGCCGGTGAGCAATGATAAAGCTGGTTCTTCCCTTCATCAGGTTATCCATGGCTTTCTGAATACGCACCTCGGTACGGGTATCCACCGATGAGGTCGCTTCATCCAGAATCAGCACCGGATTATCTGCCAGAATCGCCCTTGCAATTGTCAGAAGCTGTTTCTGCCCCTGAGATACATTGCTGGCATCCTCATTCAGCTCCATATTGTAACCACCGGGCAAAGTCTGAATAAAATGATGTGCATGAGCTGCTTTGGCTGCTGCAATTACTTCTTCATCGGTGGCATCCAGACGTCCGTAACGGATATTCTCCATAATGCTTCCTTTAAACAGCCATGTATCCTGCAAAACCATACCGAACGCATCTCTCAGCTCCTGCCGGTCAAAATCACGCACGTCATGGCCATCCAGCCGGATACAGCCTTCATTCACATCGTAAAATCTCATAAGAAGCTTCACCATGGTGGTCTTGCCCGCTCCGGTGGGACCGACAATAGCAATCTTCTGTCCGGGTTTCACGTCAGCAGAAAAGTCTTTGATGATGATCTGATCCTGATTGTACCCGAAACGGACATGATCGAACTCTACTGCACCCTGAATCCGCTCCGGATGAACTGCATGCTTTGCAAGCTGATCCTCTTCTTCCTCTTCCAGAAATTCAAAAACCCTCTCAGAAGCTGCTGTCATGGACTGAACCTGATTGACAACCTGTGCCATCTGCTGAATCGGCTGCGTAAAATTCTTTACATACTGGATAAAAGCCTGGATATCACCTATGGTAATGGCACCGCGAATAGCCAGAAGACCTCCCGAAATTGCCACACCTGCGTATCCCATATTACCTACAAACACCATAATGGGATGCATCATGCCGGATAAAAACTGGGACTTCCATGCAGATTCATACAAAACCGCATTGGTTTCGTCAAACTGCCGGATTATTTCTTCCTCTTTATTAAATGCTTTGACAACCAGATGTCCTCCGTAGGTTTCTTCCACCTGACCATTGATGTGCCCCAGATATTCCTGCTGAGTCCTGAAGTGTTTCTGAGAATACCTGACAACAAAGGAAATCAGGAAAAGAGAAACCGGAAGAATAACCAGTGCAATCAAAGTCATCAGCGGGGAAATGGAAAGCATCATCACCATCACTCCGATAATCATTGCCACCGAAGTGATAATCTGTGTAATACTCTGATTCAAACCGGTTCCCAGAGTATCCACGTCATTGGTGATTCTGGAAAGCACTTCACCATATGTCCGGCTCTCAAAATATTTCATGGGCATACGGTTGATTTTCTCAGAAATCTCTTTACGTAAACGATAACATATCTTCTGAGTAATTCCGGTCATAATCCATCCCTGACAGAAATGCAGGATCGCACTGATCAGATAAATACCCATTGTCAAAAGCAGAATTTTTCCGATGCAGCCGAAATCAATACCGCCCGTACCGGCAATTTTACGCATCAGCCCCTCGGAAAGTGCTGTTGTAGCTTTTCCCATTATCTTAGGTCCCAATACAGAAAATACAGTGGACGCCGCTGCAAAAATCATGACCAGAAAAAGCAGGATCTTATACCTTCCCACATAAAATACCAGTTTTTTCATGGAGCCTTTGAAATTCTTCGGTTTTTCCACCGGCTTCATACCTCTTCCATGTCCCCGTCTGACAGGCTTCATTCCGTAACCCTTTTCCTGATTATTCATGGCTGGCTCCTCCTTTCTGATCTGCTGCATCAGCTGCTCCTGTCTGAACGTCTGTCTGCTGCTCTTTCTGCTGCTCTTCCAGTCCCAGCTCCTTTGCTGAGAGCTGTGATCTTGCAATCTGCTGATACACTTCGCAGTCTCTCAGCAGTTCTTCATGGGTCCCTTTCCCCACAATTCTTCCTTCATCCAGAACCAGAATCTGATCTGCGTGAAGAATGGTACTTACACGCTGAGCGACAATAATCACAGTGCTGTCCTTAATCTTCGGCTCCAGAGCTTTACGCAGTTTTGCATCCGTCTTCATATCCAGAGCTGAAAAACTGTCATCAAAAACGTAAATCCCGGGATTTTTGGCAATTGCACGGGCTATGGCAAGACGCTGTTTCTGTCCGCCCGATACATTGCTTCCCCCCTGAGCAATGGAACTGTCGTACTTCTCATACTTCTGTTCAATAAATTCAGCTGCCTGGGCAATCTCCGCAGCTTCACGTACTTCTTCATCCGCAGCATCATGATTGCCAAAACGAATATTTGAGACAATCGTCCCCGAGAACAGAACTCCTTTCTGAGGAACAAAACCGATCTGATCACGCAGCTCATGGAGACTTACCTTGCGAATATCCTGTCCGTCCAGCAGAATACTGCCTCCGGTCACATCAAAAAATCTGGGAATCAGATTCACCAGAGTGGATTTGCCGCATCCGGTACTTCCGATAATCGCAGTTGTCTTTCCCGGCTCCGCCGTAAAATCAATATCATGAAGTACATCCTCGCCGGCCCCGGGATATCGGAAATCCACATGACTGAAAGTCAGTACCCGGCGATCAGCCTTCAAAGGCTCCGGATTTTGGACATCCTTAACTGTAATATCTGTCTTCAGCACTTCATCAATACGTTCCGCAGCCACACCTGCTCTGGGAAGCATAATAGACATGGCTGTGAGCATGAGAAATGCCATGACGATCTGCATGGAATATGTAATAAAAGCAGTCATGGCACCCACCTGAAGATCACCGGCATCAATTCTCTGTGCGGAAACCCAGACAATCAGCACAGTGATGCCATACATGATCAGGTTCATTCCGGGCATCATAAATGTCATGACACGGTTGGTGAACAGCTGGGTTTTCATCAGATTGGTATTGGCTTTATCAAACCGTTCTTCCTCTGTTTTTTCCCTGCCGAAAGCACGGATAACGGAAAGACCCGTCAGAATCTCTCTGGAAACCAGATTCACCGCGTCCACCAGAGTCTGCATCACTTTAAATCTGGGCATGGCTATGGAAACCAGAACCAGCACAAACCCCACGATCAGAAGAACCGCCAGAACAATGATCCACTCCATATGTGCTCCGGTCTGCATAACCTTAACAATACCGCCGATCCCCAGAATCGGAGCATACAGAACCATACGAAGCAGCATGGCCGTAACCATCTGAATCTGCTGTACATCGTTGGTACTGCGGGTAATCAGAGATGCAGTGGAAAACTGATCCATCTCCGCATTGGAAAATCCAACTACTTTTTTGAAGATCTGTCCTCGCAGATCCCGTCCTACTCCTGCACCCACCTTTGAAGCCAGAAATCCTACACCTATTGAAGCTGCAAGCATCAAAACTGCAAATAAAAACATATAGCCGCCGGTTTTCCACAGATAGGAAGTCTGGACAGCATCCATATCAAGACCTGCCGCCTTATCACAGGATACCGCATAGGCCACTCCCATGGAAGTCAGTGTACTGCTTCCGATGGCGGAAATCATATCTTCCAGAGATTCTCTGGAACTTTCCACAGAATCTTCCGTCATCTGACCGCCGGCAATCATCTGCTGCATCAGAGGGCGGATGTCAACATAAGTTGCTGAATCACCATTCTCATCCTCCGCCTCAAAAACATGCAGATCCACCTGCAGCTGCTGGCAGATATCCCCCACAGACATCTCATCCAGATGTTCTGCCGCAGCTGCTGTCTGAGGATTCTTCGCCAGCACTTCCGAAATCAGATCCTTAAAATCCGCCTCACTCATATTCGCCATACGATATGTAAGCACGACAGGCGTCAGAAGTTTTTCATCCAGCTCATCCAGTTCTTTTTCACTGTATGCGGCACGATCATAATAACTGCTGTCTTCTGACAGAGTATAACTTTCCTCCCAGATATCTTTCTCTTCCCGGGTCATAAACAGCTGTGCAAGCTCATACTCGTCTGCTGTTATCTTTTCCGGCAGAATGTGTTCCACACCGCCGTTCTGGATCCCCGTATCAATAATATCCGAGGTGTACTGCGGCAGTGACAGATCACAGAATGCCTGAACTACCAGCAGACCGAAAACTGCAATCAGCATATACCAGTAGGGGAGCATATTTTTAAATATCTTCTTCACGATTCACCGGATCCTTTCCTTTTTTATGATATTTCCTTTTTTCTATTTCTTCCTTTGCCACATTCTGAAGTTTTTCGAAATAGGAAAGCAGACGTTCCATATCTTCCTCTCCCATCTGCCTGAATACTGCTTCTCCCAGATCGCTCATAATTTCCATGGACTCCTCGAGTATCGCCTCTCCCTGCCCGGTCAGTTCCACACATGTGTTGCGTCTGTCCTTTTTATTCACATACCGCAGCACATAATCCTTTTCTTCCAGACTCCTGAGACTTCTTGATACAGCCGGGGCAGGTACCTTCAGTTCACTGACAATCTCCGAAACGGCAACGCCTTTCCCGTCAGCATCCGCCTCATCCTGGATCCGTTTCTGCTCCAGATACTTCAGCGTTTTCAATGTGGTCAGATCTCCCACATTGATTCCCGGAAGAATACTGGAAATATGAAGCTTTTTCAATGCCAGACAGGTATGAAAAAACCTGCTCTGAAGCTCTTTCATCTTCTCACCTCCAAAATGCGCATATGCTTAACGCATAAAATATTTAACAATGTTAATTATTTTATGTGTTAATAAATAGTAGCACTGACATTTCATGATGTCAATGCTGCTTTTATGAAAATATTATGAACTTTATTCACCGGTTTCCTTCCAATTCTTCTGCATGACAAAAAAACAATTTTTTTATAAGTTTTTTCAATTTGATGAAGACATCTTTTCTATTCTCTCGTTATAATAGGTGACAGACATGAAACCAGGACAAAGGAGGCGGATAAAATCGGCAACGAAGAATATTTTTCATATCTGGTAAAGCAATATGAAAAACTGGTCTACAGCATCTGCTACAAGACCACCGGCAATCAGTTTGATGCCCAGGATCTGACTCAGGATACATTCCTTTCCGCCTATAAAAATCTGGACCGTTTTGATCGTGAACATGAACGGGCATGGATCTGCAGAATCGCCAGCAACAAGGCGCTGGATTATCTGAAAAGCAGTCAGCGCAGGATTGTGTGTGAAGAAGACACCTTTTTTACGGATGTAAAGGATACGCAGGCAGGTCCGGAAGAATCCTATCTGCAGCAAGAATCCAGGCAGTACGTCATCCATGTCTGTCAGGAACTGAAAAGTCCCTATAAAGAAATTGCAATTGAGCATTTCTACAAGGAAAAGACAGCTGCCCAGATTGCCGCAGAACAGGGAAAGAACCTGAAAACCATTCAGACTCAGATTTACCGTGCAAAATCAATGATTAAAAAAATTGTACAGAAAAACTCAGGATGCAGTATAAATAATAGTAAAAACACCTTGAGAAAGGAGGTATCGGACCATGGCAGATGAAATCATTTCCGTAAAACGGCATTTAACCCTTGAAGATTTCAAAAAATGGGATGACGGCACCATGACGCCGAAAGAAATGGAGGCATTTCTTTCTCATACCGCTGCCTGTGACACATGTTCCGAAAACTGGATGTCCTATATGGCACAGCAGGAGCCGGAAACACTGCCTCAGCCGCCTGCATATCTGGCCGGGGAAATCATTGAGCGGAGCAAACAGCCTGATATTATGATCGCCCGGAAAGTCAACCGTACCTCCAAACAGATTCGTCTGCTGACCTACAGTCTGAAGGTGGGAACCGCGGTTGCCCTTTCTATTGTGATGCTGTTCTCCATCAATCTGACCGGCATGAAAATCGCATCTGTTTCCGAATTTATTCCCAAAACGGAAACTCCTGTCTCCGGTCTAAAACAGCCTGGAGCAGCCGGTAACAACTCAGGCAACTCCGGTGCGGCAGACCGTTCGGAGAATAAAAAAACGGGCAGCATCACCGACCACATGCGCCAGGGTACACAGAATATCATGAGTTCCCTGGACAACTTTACACAATCAATTTTTAATCTGGAATTTAACTTCAATCAGGAGGATGATTAATACTATGACACATAAAAAAAATGGATTCTGGACTTTTCTTTTTTCCCTCATACCCGGTGCCGGAGAAATGTATCTGGGTTTTATGAAACAGGGAGTCAGTGTAATGGCCCTGTTCCTTGGAATCTGTGCTTTCTGCTCCTTTTTTCAGTTTGATACAGGACTTTTCATTCTGCCCATTATCTGGTGCTACAGTTTCTTTCATGTACACAATCTGAACGGTCTGTCCGATGAAGAATTTGCCTCATTGGAGGATGATTACCTGTTTCATCTGCCTGAAAATACAGAACTGTATCTGAACCGGAAAATGCAGGTGATTCTGGCCTGGGCCTGCATTATCATCGGTGCCTGGGCACTGTGGAAGGTTATCCTGGATCTGCTTTACGGTATCCTTCCGTCATTTATTGCAGATCTGCTCTACTCGCTTTCCTACTACCTCCCCCAGGTAATTCTCTCCATTCTTCTCATCGGACTTGGAATTCATCTGATCCGGGGAAAGAAAGCCCAGCTGGACTCCGAAGAATCCGAAGATGAAGCATTCGCAAAAGAAGCATTTGGAAAAGACCGGCTGGAAGACTATTTTCCTGACAGAAGCAGCGAAAAACCGGACAACACTGCTGACCGGCACCAGCCCTATGACAATAACTATTAAAAGGAGGCAGCAGCATATGAAAATAAGAAGAGTCGGCAGTATCACCTGCGGAATTTCACTGGTCATCTTTGGAGTACTGTTTCTCCTGTCCTCTTTTACAGACCAGCTTGATTACAGTCTGATCCTGCGTTTCTGGCCCGTGATTCTCATCGGGCTGGGGCTGGAAATGCTGGCCGCAGCCTGCCGGAATCTGCACAGCGAAATCTGCACCCTGAAATACGACAAAGGCGCCATTTTTATCATGATCACCCTGATGTTCTTTGCCTGCGGAATGGGATTGGCGGAATTCTGCATAAAATATATGGAAACACATGCAGCATGGTATTATTAGCAGCCTGCTTAAAATGATATAAGCAGCATTTCCTGCGCTAAAATTCCACCAGCGGCAGGAATTCCACTCCATCCGGGCCTGCAATTCCGGAATAGAGCCTTTCATCATATCTGGCGTGTTTCAGATAATGCTGCACCACAAACCGGGCTGTATAAGGCATCTCCCGATCCGGCACTGCCCGGCAGGGAACCCATTCAAGGATTCCCTCCGGGCAATTCATATTTACCTGTACCTTCGGCTTCAAATAGGCAAAAAAGTAATAATTCTGCCGTATCTCTCCGTTTTTCAGACGCAAAGTCACATAACGCAGCTTCAGATTCTCAAGATCATCTCCGGTCAGCCCCGTTTCCTCCCTAAGCTCCCGAAGAGCCGCTGCCTGCGCCATATTTAACTCTGCCGGTTCAAAATGACCGCCGATTCCGCACCAGGAAGGCGCCACCACCCTGGAACCGATCCGGTACAGCAAAAGCATCCTGTCATCCCTCATGATATAAATACTGGTCATATTTCTCAATTGCCCATCCACATTGATCACCTCTTCTATTTCAGCAGCGTTTTATCGATTCCATCTGCAATTCCGGCTGCAATCTTCTTCTGATAGGAATCTGATGCCATATTTCTGTCTTCAGTCGGGTTACTCATATATCCCATCTCCACAATAGTCACAGGAACCTTACTCCAGTTAATTCCGGACATACTGTCTGTTTCCCAGACTTTTTCCTTTTTACATCCGGTAGCTTCCACCAGTTGATTCAGAACATTCACAGAAAGCTTTCTGCTCTTTTTATAGCAGGATGCGTTATAAGGATTCCGGGATGTCTGGCAGATCGTCATTGCCCCGTTCACCTTTGAATCATCTGAACTGTTGGCATGAATCCTGACAAATGCATCGGCTTTTGCATTATTGGCAATCTGTGCCCGCTCTGCATTACTGATATTCACATCGTTGGTTTTTCTGGTGTAAATCACCTGATACCCCCGTTTCTGCAGCTCTTTGCCCAGTTTCAGGGCAACGTCCAGATTCAGCTGATATTCGGGCAGTTTTGTAACACATCCCTCTGTCCCGCCGGTCACTTTTGCCTTCTTTTCAGAAGAACCGGGACCCAGAGGTTCTTTGCTGCTGTCCCCTTTCAGCTGATGACCCGGATCCAGAACCACCACTTTTCCGTTCCATTTTGCTGTATCCGCAGCATGGCCGTACACCCTTTTTCCATTCACTGTTCGAAAAGCTTTAATGGTGTAATAATATGTTTGTCCCTTTTTCAGATCTTTATCAACAAAACTGACTGTACTGCCGGATGTAATATCCTTCACTGCCCTATACTTCTCTTTAGCAGAGGTTTTCCTGTAAATCCGGTATCCGCCGGCGCCTGCAACCTTTTTCCAGCCCAGCTTCACGCTGGTGGAGGACTGCCGTGAAAAAGATGACAGCACCGTTTTACCCGGAAGAGGCTTTCCGCTGATTCCCTCTTTCACATAACCGCTTTTTCGCGTCTCACCATTGATTTTTCGATACGCTCTGACTGTATAAACATAAGTCTTACCCGTGGTCAGACCCGTATCTTTATATGACACCGTTTTGCCGGATTTCACAGTAGATATCCTTTTCCATTTTCCCTCATCATTTTTTCTGTACACATAGTATCCATCTTCCTTCGAAGCTTTCTCCCATGTCAGTTTCAGACTGTCATATCCCGTGCTGGTCAGCGTTTTCAATTTCGGAACCGCAGGAGTCCCGGAAGAAGCCTCCGCATCAGGTCCCTGAAATCCTAATGACACACATAGAAAAACAGCAACTGCTATCGCCAGAACCTTCTTCCCTGATTTTTCCCATAATTCTACCCACGCATTATTTTTCATTTGTACATCCCCTTTCCGGCAGCGCCACAGAAGCACTGTCTTCCATTTTTTTCTGAAACAGAATCCATTGTACCACACATCTCTTTCTCACATGTAACGTAAATATTAATATTACAATAACTGTTCAGCAAAATACAGAAAAACCAGCAATAGGAAAGCGCAGCCGTATCCTGTCAAAATGATACAGCTGCGCTTCTGCCCCTGCCAAGGTAGTATTATCATATCACAAATTAATGGGAATTACTATTGCATTTTTCTGCAGTCATACTGATAATGTTCTGCAGTTCATGGCTGATCCGTTCATACATTTTACAGGCCTGGCGATATGCCATACCAGAAGTTTTTACAGGTGATGGAAGGATTATGATATCTCTTGTCTCACCATTTACAAGATAAAGGCGTATAAGCAGTTTACGAATTACTTTCACACCGGCTTTCTCTGCCATCAGTTCTGCCATCTGACCCTTAAGAAAGACCGGATCGGAAACCACCTCATACCTGTCCAGATTACTGAATCGGAAAATCTCAGGATTTGCATATTTACCGGTAAGGCCCTGATTACTCAATATACAGAACTTTTTATTTCTGTCATCCATCAGAAGAAAAGAACCAATCCTGCGGGTCGTCTGAAAACCGTCCTCTCCCAGATCGATGGGCTGCGAATTCTGTTCGTAAGCCGCTTTCAATTCACTTAATTTGGATTTTGTAATAACTTTCGTAAAATTATTGCTTATATACTGCTTTTATCGCATCATATACTCTCAGATAACGCTGATATTTTTTCTGATACAGTGCCGCATGATACGGTCTCGGCACAAATCGTTCTTTTACAGAAACTGCACGATCTGCAATCTCTTCAAGCGAAGAAATCGCTTTACAGCTGTATGCTGCCAGCAGCGCCATTCCATATCCGGCGCCCACATTTCCTTCCAGCTGTTCCACGGGAGAGTCCAGAACATCTGCCAGAATCTGCATCCAAACACGGCTTCTGGAGCCGCCGCCGATCACCTTCAGAAGGCTTAGGGAAACGCTGATTAATTCAACATTTCTGCTTTAAGTAGCTCGCCATATCCTGTATAAATAGAAGTATCAAAAACAGGGATGGTGTGCTGCATGAAACAACAATCATTTTGTGACATTGAATACTCCAATCGTCGGCGAAAAACAAAACGCGAAGAATTTCTTGATTCCATGAATGAAATCATTCCATGGGATCAATGGATCGAGTTCATCCGACCATACTATTACAGCAACAAGCGTGGCCGTCGGCCAAAAGATATTGAAGTCATGCTCCGCATGTACCTTATGCAGAACTGGTTCAATCTTTCTGATGAAGGAATAGAAGAAGCCATCTATGACAGCTATGCCATGAGAAGTTTTCTTGGAATCAACTTCATCGATGAACAGGTACCGGATGCGACAACACTGCTGAAATTCCGGCATCTGTTGGAGAAGCATCACATCGGTGA
>JAXDZY010000100.1:0-31829 GCA_034086685.1 Lachnospiraceae bacterium | reverse complement strand
AAAACATCTTATTTACTGAGGAATCAGGAAACAGGGTTTGTTTGCTGTACAATTTTAAACAGACTATATACACAAATCCATAAAAAATCCGGCAGATGCACAAAGGGATAGTTTAAAGCAAAAAACGTGCGTCTGCCGTGCTGGCAGCCTCATTTCCTCTTGCATAATCTGCTTTTCGGATTTATACTGTAAAAAAACCAAACGGGGAGCTGGCTGGAGCCGGCTGAGAGGAAACTGTATTCGTTTCGACCCGATATACCTGATTTGGATAATGCCAACGTAGGGATCATATGGAAACGCAACCCGTTATTTCAGAGAGATGCCCTGTGCATCTCTCTTTTTTTGGCAATTATTCAGCAGAGTATTATAAATACCTGCTGAACAGTTACAATTACAAACAAGGAGGAAATGTATTATGAAACAAAATTCACACAGTACCACACAGAAACTGGCACTGGCGGGCGTATTTATTGCTGTTGCTGTTGCCGGCAGCATGCTCAGCTTCCCCATTGCCGGAAGTAAATGCGCTCCGGTCCAGCATATGGTAAATGTACTGGCAGCCGTACTGCTTGGTCCCGGCTGGGGCATCGGCATGGCTTTCTGCGCCAGCCTGATCCGCAATCTCCTGGGACTGGGAAGTCTTATGGCATTCCCCGGAAGTATGGTAGGAGCACTCTGCTGCGGTCTTATTTACGCAAAGACAAAGAATCTGCCGGCAACCTGCTGTGCAGAGGCAGCCGGCACCGGATTTCTTGGCGGTCTCTGCGCTTACCCCGTTGCCAAACTGCTTATGGGAGTGGAACCCGCCGGGGCATTTGCCTATGTAATCCCGTTCCTGATCTCCACCGTCGCCGGAAGCATTCTGGCTTTCGTACTGCTGAGTGTTCTGGAAAAAGGAGGCGTTCTCGGCCGGATGCAGTCAAAGCTGATACAGTAAATGTAACTGTACAAATCTATTTGGCTCTGAACAGTTACCAGTAAATAAACATAATTTAACAAGGAGAATCTACCCATGAGAAATTACACAACACAGATGGATGCCGCCCGCCGCGGTATCGTAACACCCGAAATCAAAACCGTTGCAGAAAAAGAACATATGCCCGTTGAAAAGCTGATGCAGCTGGTTGCAGAAGGCAAGGTTGCCATCTGCGCCAACAAAAATCACACCTGCCTTAATCCCGAAGGCGTGGGCAGCATGCTGAGAACAAAAATCAATGTCAATCTGGGAGTTTCCAGAGACTGCAAGGATTACAACATCGAAATGCAGAAGGTTATGAGCGCCGTTAACCTGGGTGCTGAAGCCATTATGGATCTTTCCAGTCACGGCGATACACAGCCCTTCCGCCGGAAACTGACCAGCGAATGCCCTGCCATGATCGGTACCGTACCCGTGTACGACAGCGTTATCCATTATCAGAGAGATCTGGCAACTCTGACCGCACAGGATTTCATTGACGTGGTTCGTCTGCACGCGGAAGACGGTGTGGATTTCGTAACACTGCACTGCGGCATTACCCGCAAAACCATTGAACAGATCAAAAAACACAAACGTAAAATGAACATCGTAAGCCGCGGCGGAAGCCTTGTATTTGCATGGATGAGCATGACAGGCAACGAGAATCCTTTCTACGAATACTACGATGAGATTCTCGACATCTGTGAAGAATATGACGTAACCATTTCCCTGGGCGATGCCTGCCGTCCCGGCTGTCTGGCTGACGCCACCGACGTATGCCAGATTGAAGAGCTGGTTCGTCTGGGCGAACTGACAAAACGGGCATGGGAGCACAATGTACAGGTTATGGTAGAAGGTCCCGGCCATGTGCCGCTGAATCAGGTTGCTGCCAACATGGAAGTTCAGAAATCCATCTGCATGGGCGCACCGTTCTACGTACTCGGACCGATTGTAACCGACATCGCACCCGGCTACGACCACATCACCAGTGCCATCGGCGGTGCCGTAGCCGCCATGAACGGGGCTGCTTTCCTGTGCTATGTGACACCTGCCGAGCACCTGGCACTTCCCAACGTAGACGATGTAAAACAGGGCATCATTGCCTCCAAGATTGCCGCCCATGCAGCTGATATTGCCAAAGGAATCCCCGGCGCCCGGGATATTGACGACCGTATGGCCGACGCCCGCCGCAATCTGGACTGGGATGAACAGTTTGCCTGCGCACTTGATCCGGAAACTGCAAAAGCCATCCGCGACAGCCGCAAGCCTGAAGATGACCACAGCGACACCTGCAGCATGTGTGGTAAATTCTGTGCTGTCCGCAGCATGAATAAAGCTCTGGCAGGTGAATATATCGATATTCTGTAACCGTTCAGAGCCAGGCAAATCCATACAATAAACAGCCGCGGCTGGTAAATCCCGATAAAGGATTTTCCATCCACGGCTGTTTTTATTTATTATCCTTGTATCATCACATCCAGAACCATAACATCAGCGCAATAATAACCGCAAATCCCATCAGATACGCTCCTCCGATAAGCAGCGTACTTTTCAGCGCTCCCAGAATATACCACCGGCGCTCCTGCCTGGTCATCTCCTCATCCGGCCGTGCTCCCTCTTCATCGGGAACCTGCTCATCCGGATCATGAATCAGTTCGTGTCGTAAAGATGACATACTACATAATGTCCTTTCTCAACTTCCTTCTGCACCGGAACCTCAGTTTTACACCTCTCCGTGCAGTACGGACACCGCGTATGGAATTTACACCCCGACGGCGGATTCGCAGGTGAAGGGATGGAGCCTTCCAGCACAATACGGTTCATTTTGATAGTAGGATCGGGAATCGGAATGGCAGAAAACAGTGCTTTCGTATAAGGATGAAGCGGATTCCTGAAAATATCATCCGTCTCACCGTATTCCACCAGATTTCCCAGATACATAACACCCACCGTATCGGAAATATGCTCAACAACAGAAAGATCATGTGAAATAAACAGATACGTCAGCTTATATTTTTCCTGCAGGTCGTTAAGCAGATTGATAATCTGTGCCTGAATCGACACATCAAGCGCCGATACCGGCTCATCGCAGACCACAAACTCAGGATTGAGAGCCAGCGCCCGGGCGATACAGATACGCTGACGCTGACCACCGGAAAATTCATGAGGATACCGGTCCTTATGGAATGGCTGCAGCCCGCAGTTATCCATGATCTGATCGATATAATCATCAAATTCCGCCTTTGGCACCAGTTTGTGTTCTCTGACCGCTTCCCCGATAATCTCACCAATAGGAAGACGGGGTGAAAGGCTGGAAAAAGGATCCTGGAAAATAATCTGCATCTTCGTACGCATGGAACGCATCTCCGCGTTGGACAGATCGTAAACTTCTTTGCCGTTGAACAATACCTGTCCACCTGTCTTTTCACCGGACAGCCGGAGAATCGTACGTCCTGTGGTGGTCTTACCGCAGCCCGACTCACCTACCAGACCCATGGTGGTACCTCTCTTCAGATTAAACGTAACGCCGTCCACCGCTTTTACATGTCCTACTACTCTGGAAACCATACCTCCCTTAATGGGGAAATATTTTTTCAGCTGATTAACCATGAGAATATACTGGGGATCGTATGTCAAGGGCTCATAATTATCATCAATCATCTGTTTTTTCACAGCCATTTACTTCTCCCCCTTTCCGTAATAGCGATAACAGCTGACCTTATGTGTGGGTGAAAGGCTGATCTCACAGGGATATTCACCTTCACATCCTTCCACACACATCTCGCAGCGATCTTTGAAATAGCAGTAATTCGGCATATTAACAGGATTCGGCACCTTACCCGGAATAGAATAGAGCTTATCTACCTTCTTTCCCACCACAGGTTTTGACGCCATCAGACCAATGGTATAAGGATGGGAAGGATGAGCGAAAATCTCCTGTGCAGTACCTTTTTCCACAACACGCCCGGCGTACATAACCACAACATAATCTGCCATCTCGGCAATTACACCAAGATCATGGGTAATCAGCATGATGGATGAATTGATTTTATCCTTCAGCTGGCGCAGCAGATCCAGAATCTGTGCCTGAATCGTTACATCCAGCGCCGTGGTGGGCTCGTCAGCAATAATAACCTTCGGATTGCAGGCCAGAGCCATGGCGATTACGATACGCTGGCGCATACCGCCCGACAATTCATGAGGATACATGTGGTAAACACCTTCGCTGTTGGCGATGCCTACCATCTCCAGCAGTTCAATGGTACGTTTCTTAATGTCTTCTTTGGTTTTACCTTCACCATCATGAAGCTCAATTACTTCATCCACCTGTCTTCCGATACGGAAAACAGGATTCAGACTGGTCATTGGTTCCTGAAAAATCATGGACACATAGTTGCCGCGGATTTTCTGCATCTTCTCTGTAGGTGTTTTGGTTACGTCATAAGCCTTATCACCCATATTCAGACGGATTTCACCTTCTACAGTCTGTCCCTGGGGACGCTGTACCAGCTGCATGAGCGACAGGCTGGTTACAGATTTACCGCAGCCGGACTCACCTACAACTCCCACAGTCTTACCGATGGGCACATCAAATGTTACGCCATCCACACTTTTTACAGTACCTGCATCCGTAAAGAAATACGTATGCAGATTATCAAATTCAACCGCATTGGCAGGATCGTGCATCGTTGTCAGATACTCCGACTCGGGCACATTTTTGCGTTTGCGCCTTTTTTCATATTCATTGGTAATCTTTCTGTTCTCCCTGGAAATCCGGCGGGATTCTTTTGCGGAAAGATAACCTTCTGCATTTTTCTTAGCCATATTTTTGCCTCCCTTACCGTTTCATCTTGGGGTCGAACGCATCGCGCAGACCATCACCTACAAAGTTGAAGCCCAGCACGGCAATCAGCAGACAGATGCCGGCAGGAATCCAGATAAACCAGTAGTGTGTCATAACGAAAGCATCATTTACGTCTGTGATAATATTACCCCAGGAAGCGAAGGGGAATTTAACACCGAGTCCCAGGAAAGACAGAGTCGCTTCCATAATAATGGTAGAACCAAGGCTCATGGTGCATGTAACGATCAGCTGAGGGATAACATTGGGAATCAGATGTCTGAAGATACGTCTGCTTACCCGGATACCACAGGCTTCCGTTGCCGTCATGAATTCCTGTTCACGAAGGGACAGAATCTGACCACGGACCAGACGGGCAATAGAGGGCCATCCAAGGAAGCCCAGAATCAGCATCAGATACAGCATACGAACCTGCGGATCTACTTTCATGGCATCCATGGCAGCGCCGATGATGATCATCAGAGGCAGCGACGGAATACAATAGAATATATCCACGATACGCATGATAAGATTATCAACCCATCTGCCGAAATAGCCGGCAAGACCGCCCAGAATTACACCCAGCAGCGTTTCAATAAACACAACGATGAACCCGATAATCAGGGATACTCTGCCGCCGTACATCAGACGGGTCAGCATATCCATACCATTTTTATCAGTTCCCAGAGGATGCGCTTTGCAGGGTTTTACATAACTGTCATACACATAGGTCTGTGTTCCACGCTTAACGGACCAGCTTGTCGTATAGGCATCGTAGGAAACATCATATACATATTCCTGACCATCCTCATCAGTAAATCTGAATTCTTCTGATCCGGCATTGATGGATTCCTCCAGCTGCTCCTTAAAAAGTCTGCTTACCGTCACATCGGTGGAAACCGGAGACACAATAAAGCGACTGATATAGGCAAGCACATTGCCCCCCTCTGAAAGATTACCGTCCTCATCCAGAATATATTCTTTACCCTCCGAGGTAAACGAAGCTTCTCCATTGGTATAGGCTTTCAGAGTATCATATTTTAAAACGAACGAAAGATCGGAATTTTCAGCATTAATAATATCTTTAAACGCGATTGCAATCAATTTATCGTCCGAGGAAATGGAATAGAAATCCGTCCCCTCAGCGGTTATCTTATAAACAGTATCCTTGTATTCGAATGATTCTGCCTGCTTATTAACAGCAAGCTGAAATTTCGCCTGAAGTACACTGTCGAATTTTTCTCCATCCGCCGCCGTATAGCGGAAATCATTATTGCGGACTACGCCTGCGTATTCCTTCATCTGCTCTTCATAACGATAGAACTGCTCATCCTCTCCGTAGGGACTGATGAATCCTCCCACGAAGGAAAAAATGAACATGCCAATCAGCATAATCATACCGATTACGGCCAGGCGGTTTCGCAGAAAACGTTTTACAACCATCGCCCCCGGAGAAAGAACCTTAACACGGCGGTCGTCATTTAACGAAAGCTGTTCTTCTTCAGGAGTGTTGGTCCTGATCTTATCTTTATTATCACTCATGACAGGTCTTCTCCTTTCCTAGGCTATACGTACGCGCGGATCAACTACAGCGTACAGAATATCGGAAATCAGGTTGCCTGCCAGTGTCAGAATTGCCATAAATGCCATGTAGAACATGAAGAAAGGAATGTCACCTGCAAGCATGCACTGATAGGAAGTATATCCGATTCCCGGAATACCAAACAGAGTTTCCGTAATCAGAGCGCCGGAAAACAGACTCGGAAGAGATCCTCCGACAATCGTTACCAGCGGAATCAGCGTATTACGGAATGCGTGCTGGTAAATAACCTTGTTCTCTGACAGACCCTTGGCACGGGCTGTACGGATATAATCGGAGTTTAAAACCTCCAGCATGTTGGTACGGGTATAACGCATCAGTGAACCCACTGAAACGATAACCAGTGTCACAATGGGCAGAACCAAATGATTGGCCTTGTCAAGAAGCTGTCCCATGGCATCAAGCTGCGCATAATCACGCCCCACAAGACCGAAAAGATCAAACCAGCCCAGTTTTACGGAAAAAACAAGCTTCAGTATGGTGGCAAAAAAGAATGTGGGCAGAGAGATACCGACCAGTGCACCGGCAGTGATGGCATAATCTGCACGTGAATACTGTTTTGTGGCAGCAATCACGCCAAGGGGAATCGCAATAAGCAGTTCCAGTATGAATGCAATTGAGCTCATGACAAAAGAAAGCCAGATAACATCATTGAACTTCTCAAGTACAGGTACAGTAAACTTCCAGCTGTCGCCAAACTCTCCCCTGACGGCATCAAAAAGCCAGGTCAGATAGCCGGGAATTATATCCTTATCAAGACCGTACGATGCATTCAGCTGTGCCAGCCACTCTTCGTAAGGCTTGGCTCCGGGCTGCTGAGCAAGCTGCATGGCCATATTTTCCACATAAGAAGACGGCAGGCATCTCAACAGCGTATAAATAATAAAAGTAACGCAAAACAAAATTCCTATAGACAAAAGAATTCTTTTGACGATGTATTTTCGCATGCGGTTATCATCCTCTCTAACAATCCTCACCGGACTGTGATTATTCGCATTTTAAACTTTATAAAACGAGGAACCGTTCCGCGGGGGAGCGGTTCCTCTGACAGGACAGGAGACCCGACGGCCTTCTGCATTGACCATCTCATTGTAAAATCAGATATTTCACCATTTTACTGATCTGATACTCTCTATCAATTATTTTACTACGATGTTTTCAATTTCAGCCACCCATCCCCAATAAGGAGTCATATCCTGAGGCAGAGTGGAAACATCAACGCGTTCGCTGGAGAAGATATAAGCTTCTGAACGCTGGTAAACAGGAAGTTCAACACCCCAGTCCATAATGATTTCCATAGCAGCCTTGTAGAGACCTTTACGGTAGGACTGATCAGTAGACTGACGCGCATCTGTAATCAGAGTATCAAGATCATCATCAGCGATCTGATAGTAGTTTGTGGATCCCTTGCTGTGATACAACTGATACATATCGGGATCAGAGGATGCCTGCCATGCAGCACACCACAGTTCAGCAACGCCTGACTGATAGGATGCAAACAGATCGGATGCCTGTGCCAGGTCATTAACTGTTAATGTCATGCCGATTTCCTTGAAAGCATCAGCAGCATTCTTCAGAATCAGGAATGAAGGATGATCACCTGTACCGTCAGCACCGATATTAACAGTATATTCAAGCTTTGCACCTTCGGGAGCAGCAGTAACCTTGCCGTCTTTTACAGTGTAGCCTGCAGCTTCAAAGTAACCCAGAGCAGCCTTCTTGGCAGCTTCATACTTATCTTCTGCCTTCATATCGGATGTGTAAATAGGATTGCCGTCCACATCAACGGAGTATGCTACCTGATAACCGTCGTCTGTTACCTGAGGAGCTGCCCATGATGTATTGGAGATCGGATAATTGATAACGGATGCAGTATCACCATAGTAGGAATCGATACCCTCGTCACGGAAAGCAGCGATCAGAGTTGCAATACCTTTACGCAGGTTCTTGGATGCATCTGAAGCAGGATCATCACCGACTTTAACATTTTTGGCCGCAATACCGATGTATCCGTATCCGCGGTAATCAATCAGTCTTGTAGTGATCTTGCTGCCATCCATGGAATCGTCCCCGCCATTGTATTCGGCAATCTGTTTTGCAGCATCTGTAGAGTAGGAAGGAGCTGAAATATCAATAGTACCTGCATCAATACCTGCAATCTTGTCAGCTTCCTGTGTTTCTTTCACATTGACATACCTGGTCTTGGGTTCGCCTTTGTAATAGTTTGCATTTGCTTCCAGATAAACAACACCGTCGGAATACTGCTTGAATGCGTAAGGACCTGCTCCCATGGGAGTCTTTGTCTTTTCACGAACAGGAGAAAGGTCACCTTTTGTGAAACCGAACTTGTTGTTGTCGTAATCGTACTGTGCTTCATCGCCGTAGTAATGCAGAGGAGCAATGGGCTGAGCCAGATTGTAGATCATGGTAGCATCCAGCTCGGTTGTAACGATGCGTACGCTGTAGTCATCAACTCTCTGAATACCGCTGATATGATCTGCAGATTTACCGGTTTCAACACCGATGCTGTAGGAATCATAATCTTTCATCAGATCAAACAGACTTGAGCCGGCTGATTCTGTTCCGGATAAGTCAGCCAGATCCCATGCATAAGCTTCGCACATTGCGTTGAAGAAATCAGCTGTGGTAGCATCTTCTTTCAGATCTGAGAAGCCCCAGTTTGCTGCAGCACCTGCTACATCGCCTTCTTCATTGTAGCCGCCTGCTACACAGTAATCAACGATTTCCTGAGCAAATGCAGCTCCGGCCTGATCCAGATCCTCCCAGAAAGCTTTCTGCTGATCTTCTGTCCAGTAAGTAAAATCTGTATTGTCACGGCCTGCTGCCACCAGCAGGTTGAATAAGGTATCCATACCGCTTCTGTATTCTTCCAGACCTTCGATAGGTGCGGAATACAGAGTTGAAGAACCGTCATAAGAAGGATCCAGCAGTACATACAGACTGAAGATAAAGTCATCGATATCGACACCTGTTCCATCAGAGAACTTGATATCATCGCGCATCTTGATATCGTAAAATACAGTACCGTCGGTATTCTCCGTAACAGTAATGTCCGCAGGACCCGTATAAGTATACTCTGTACCGTTGTATTCGCGTGTTTCGCCTTCAATACCCTTCAGAACAGGATTGGATACACGGTCAGTATACATCATGTAGATCTGTGTCAGATCAACGATACCCTGATCTGCTGCGGATGCTGCAAAGAAAGGTGAGAATTTGCTCTCAAAACCGGTATCAGCAGACACCAGAGTATCATTGCCTGATTCATTAGCTGCGTTCTGTGTTTCACCTGCGGCACCGCCGGCTGTTTCACCGTCAGTGTCTTTCTTGCTGCCGCAGCCGGTCACCAGACAGCCGCACATGGCCACCGCCAGAAGCAGCGCCATCAGCTTTTTCACATTTTTCATTATAATTCCTCCTTTTTTAAGCTGCAGATAAGAAGAAAGGACAATCTGAAAAACAATGAAAGGTTTTTATCTATGCAGTATATACTGCATAGATAAAGGGGATATCCCCTTTATCGTCAGATCTGTCCTTTGATTTTCTCCTGTATGCCAGCTTTTATTCATTAAATAAGTATAACTTATACTTAATCGTCTTGTCAATTATTCATGCAGCTTTTTGTAAATATTGGATTTTTTTAATGCTTTTTGTTATATATTGCCATATTTTTCCCACGTCATGCCCTGAATCTGCCTGCGCATCAGTATTGCGGAAGCTGCCGCCAGAAAATTCATGACCACAAAGATACAAAAGCACGCCATCATTTCCCCGATTCCGTGAAAACAGATATACACCAGCTCTCCAATCATGCTCATGCCGATGCAGGAAACAGTCAGAGCCGCTCTCCCGGGCATTTTCACAACACTGGCTTCATATACATATTCTTTCAGAGGATCTCTGCCGGACGTGAGACGGCACAAAGCCCAGAACTCACTGATTCCTGCCATTAAAGCAGCTGTATAGGGCAGCAGTACATAAAAACAGTTATCCATTCCCGGTGCAGAAATGCACCCTGCCGTAATCAGACAGCCCATAAGCACAGTACACAGCCCCCAGAGCTTCAAAAGCTCTCTGCGCAGTTCATTTTCCGGATCTTTGGTTCCCTGGAACTGATATACATTGCCCGTATACTCATATGTTCCTTTTTCATTCTTCTGAAAGCTGTCCAGATACGCTCTGCGCTTTTTCTTTTTTGTATCTGCCATGATCATTCAATCCCTTTCAGATCAAAAGCCTCCAGCCATTCTTTTGCCGCACTGCAGACATTTTTCAGGCAGTTTTCCTGGAAAGGACTCTCCATGCCTGCATTCTCAAGCAGCTCTGTAAATACACGGCTTCCGCCCTGTTTCGTATAAGCCATATAATGTTCCCAGGCATCCTTTCTGTCCTTCTGGATCATTGCCCAGAACTGTAATGCCACAGTCTGTGCAAGACAGTAATCAATATAGTAGAAAGGCATGGAATAAATATGATGCTGACGCTGCCATCCTTCCCCTTCACTGTAGAAAGGAATGTCTCCATCCAGCTTCATCCAGGGCATGTAAACACCCAGCAGTTCTTTCCAGACATCATGGCGCTGCCTGGGAGTCATATCCGGTTTTTCAAATACGATATGCTGGAAATGATCCACCATCGTTCCGTAAGGAATAAATGTCAGTGCTCCCGACAGATGGCTGTAATAGAATTTTTTTGTATCTTCACCGAAAAATCCTTCTGCCCAGGGCCATGCAAAAAATTCCATGGACATGGAATGTACCTCACACGCCTCCATTCCGGGCCATACATAGGTACCGGGAACCCGCGTTCTGTTCATATATGCTGCAAAAGCATGTCCTGCTTCGTGAGTAATAACCTCCACATCATGCTGCGTACCATTGAAATTGGCGAAGATAAAAGGTACCTCATAATCGGGGATGCTGGTACAATAGCCCCCTCCTGCCTTTCCTTCCGTAGACAGCACATCCATCAGTTCATCATCCAGCATCCGGTTGAAAAATTCACCGGTTTCCGGCGATAATTCTTCATAGAATTCTCTGCCGTGAGCCAGAATCTCATCCGGTGTGCCGAATGGCTTCGGATTGCCGGAACGAAATTCCAGCGCATTGTCCGCAAAGCTCATGGGATATTCCTTTCCCAGTCGTTTCGCCTGCTCTCTGTATATCTGATCTGCCACCGGCACCAGATATTTCACAACCGCATGACGGAATTTTTCCACATCTTCCTTTGTATAACAGTTTCTTCCCATACGATAATAGCCCAGCTGCGTATAACCGTCATAGCCCAGCTTTCTCCCCATGGTATCTCTCACATGAACCAGCTCATCGTACAGTGAGTCCAGCTGCTCCTGATTGTCCTTATACCACTGTCCTTCTGCCTTCCATGCAGCCAGACGGCGTTCATCATCCGCATCGTTTTTGAAAGGTGTGATCTGTGAAATCGTATAAAACTTCCCTTCAAACGGAATCTGAGCTGAAGCCAGCAGTTTTTCATAGGCAGTCTTCAGTTCATTTTCTTTCTGAAGCTCGGGTATGATCTCAGGGGAAAATGTTTTCAGCTCCATCTCTGCGTTGATGAACATCAGATTACCATACTCTGCTTCAAAATCAGCACGGAATCTGCTGCCCAGCATGGCCATGGTCCAGTTCTGCTGATCCTCCTGCAGTTTGGGAGCAGCTTCATTCCAGAAATTCTGCTCTTCATCATAAAAGCTGTCTCTGGTATCAATGGTATGGCGGATCTCCGCCAGTGTAGCCAGCGTCGATATATGCTTTTCCAGTTTCTCCTTATCCAGAAAAGCAGCCTTTGCTTCCTCATAACTGTCCGCAGCCTCAAGACGTCCTGTTAAATCTGATATTTTCTTCTTAAGTTCTTCCAGATCCGGACGCTCATATACCATATCGGAAAATTTCATTAATATGTCCTCCTCTTTATTTTACCACAAGATCTTCAAATCCATCTGTGGTATATATTTCATAATCGCAGGTCACCCAGCAGGCTTCCACATCTTCATAATGAGACAGGATCTCCTTCCCCGTTTCCACATCCACAGAAAACAGTGCTGTGGAAAGATAATCCGCCAGCCCCGAATCCCCGGCCACAATACTGACCGAAGCCATTTTTCCGGCCGGTTCAAGCGTATCCGGATCGATCAGATGGCAGTATCTCACTCCGTCCACCATCACATAACGTTCATAGTTGCCGCTGGTCACAATAGTTCCCCCGTCTTCCAGACGCAGCCCCATATCATAAGCCTGCATGGTTTCAGGATTCTGAATGGATCCCAGCCAGTAACTTCTTCCGTCCCCTGCCTTTCTCTCGCCTGCAAACTTGATATTACCGCCCATATTGATGGATGCAGACTCAATACCCAGAGATTTGATATAATCCGCCAGTTTTTCTGCCGTATACCCCTTGGCAACAGCTCCCACATCCAGAATCATATCCTTATCTTCAAGAAAAACAGTCTTCTTCTCTTCATCCAGAATCACCCTGTTCCAGTCTGTATGCTCTGCTGCCCGCTCCAGCTCTTCCCGGGAAGGCAGTGTAATCTCCGGCTCTTCTTCTCCCTTCTCCTTTGCTTCTTCCTGCAGCCGGGCAGTCGTATTCATGAAATCTTTCCAGATTCCTGTTACACTTCCCAGAACAATATTAGTCCTGTATTCGGTTTTTTCCATATTATCCAGGCTGAATTTTATCAGTTCAAACAGTTCCTCATCCACTTCCACCGGTGCTTTTCCTGCCTGACTGTTGATGGTATTCACATTATTAACCCCTTCATAGCTGTTGTAGGCATCAAAAAGACGGTGATATTTCAAAAGCTCTTCATGGATGGCTTCTTCATATCCGGATGATTTTTCTGTATCCTTCAGATATACATCAATATAACTGATGGTGTCAAATGCATCAAGATAAACATATTGTTCATGTTCATATTTTTCCTGCATCCCGCAGGACGAAAGCAGAATGCATGCTGTCAGCAGAACTGCCGTCAAACCGGCCTGCAGCCGGCCTTTCCGAATGTTTTTTTTCATGATATCCCCCTTACCCCTGCTTTCCTTCTACCGCAGTCTTTCTGCCATCTGATAAAATTTATAGTAGATTCCGTGCTGTTCCAGAAGCTCCTGATGATTCCCTTCCTCTTCGATACCATTTTCCGTCAGCACAAAAATCCTGTCGGAATCCCGGATTGTTGACAGCCTGTGTGCCACTGTCAGGGTCGTTCTGCCCACTGCCAGTTCATTCAGCGCCTGAGCTACTTCAAATTCACTTTCATTATCCAGTGCCGATGTGGCTTCATCCAGTATGATAATGGCAGGATCCTTTAAAAATACCCGCGCAATGCTGATTCGCTGTTTCTGACCGCCGGAAAGTTTCACCCCACGTTCGCCCACATAAGTATCATATCCGTTTTTCAGATTCATGATAAAATCATGAGCTCCGGCTTTTCTGGCCGCCTCCATAACAGCTTCCCGTGAAGAACCGGGCCGTCCATACACGATATTGTCAAAAATCGTACCGGAAAACAGATATACATCCTGCTGCACAATACCGATATTTTTACGCAGACTCTCCAGTGTATAATCCTGTACTTCCACTCCGTCAATGGTCAGAGAGCCATCCGTAATATCATAAAACCTGGGAATCAGATTACAGAGCGTTGTTTTTCCACTGCCGGAAGGCCCCACCAGCGCCACCTTTTCGCCGGAATGCACATCCAGATTCAGGTGACTGAACACCCGGTTATGATCATCCTGATATTCAAAGCTTACATCATGGAAACAGATATTACCTTTCGGATTTTTCATTTCCTGCGCACCATCATGATCAAAAATCTCCACATCCGCGTCCATGATCTGAAGGAAACGTTCGATGCCGGTCATCCCCCGCTGGAACTGCTCGGCAAACTCCACGATCCGTCTGATGGTGGCAATCAGTGTACTGACATACATAACGTAAGCCACCAGATCGGCAGGCTGCACATATCCGTATACCAGGAACAGACCGCCTGCCAGCACAACAGCCAGATACATGAAACCGTCAAACATTCTGGTGGAGGTCTGAAAAACACCCATGTAACGATATGTTTTCTTTTTAATTCCCAGAAATTCCTGATTGTCATTTTCAAATTTTTCTTTTTCGATCTCTTCGTTGGCAAATGCCTTTACCACCTTCTGACCCAGCAGACTGTCCTCGATGCGCGCATTCAGTTCCCCGATCTGATGCCGCTGCATGCGGAAAGCTTTTCTCTGCCATCTGTTCAGCCGGATACAGCAGAAAAGCATGACAGGAATAATAAGGAATATAATAATGGTAAGCGGTACATTGATCATGGACAGTATGAGAAATGAACCCAGAGCCTTGATCCCCGCAATAAAAAATTCCTCCGGGCAATGATGTGCAAATTCCGTCACGTCAAATAAATCATTGGCAATCCTGCCCATGATCTGTCCAACCTTCGTATTATTATAGTAGCGGTCCGACAGCATCTGAAGATGGGCATAAGCATCTCTTCGCATATCCGTTTCAATATAAGCACCCATTACATGACCCGTATCTGCCATATAATAGCTGGCCAGACACTCCACCACTTTCAGCATAAAATAAAGAAATGCCAGCCCAAGAATCATCCTTACCGTCAGAAGTTCCAGATGATTCATGCCCATATTGGTGATCCGGCGCATGATCATGGGTAATACCAGCTCACATACGGTTGTCAATGCGGCACACCCCAGATCTTTCAGCAGTGTCCCCACATATGGTCTGTAGTATGGAATAAATCTTTTCAGCAGTATGCCGGTAGTATAAGAGGCATATTCCTGCTGACCTGAGTTTATCTGTTCATTCATAAACTTTTCCTCCGTCCGTGATTATTCCAATACTACACGAATCAGGCCAAAAGTTCAAGCATTTGCAGCAAAACAGGTACTGCCGCCACCGTAATAATCCCTGCTACCACCACAGAAAGACTGCTCATAGCCCCCTGAATCTCTCCCATTTCCATAGCTTTTGCCGTGCCCACTGCGTGGGCACCGGTTCCGCAGGCAAGCCCCTGAGCCACCGGTTCTTCAATATGAAGAATCTTAAACAAAAGCTGAGCAATCATGTTGCCGAACAGACCCGTTATGATAACCGCCATCACTGTAATGGCCGGCATTCCGCCGATTTCCCCGGAAAGGTCCATGGCAATGGCAGTTGTAATGGATTTTGGCATCAGCGACACCGCCAGAGTCCGGTCAAGTCCGGACACGGCTGCCAGAACCGGAATCACCAGAATACAGGAAACAGCACCGGCCAGTATGCTTGCCAGAACTGCCGCCATATTTTCCTTCAATACCTGAAACCGGCGGTAAAGAGGCACTGCCAGGCATACCGTGGTGGGCGTCAGAAGATAATTGATATATTTTCCTCCGTAATTAAATGTATCGTAGCTGACACCTGTCAGCTTCAGGAACAGGATACAGAAAACCATGGACAGAAGAAGCGGATTGCAAAGAGGGTGTTTTACCTTCTGCCCGATTACTGTTCCCACCCAGTAAGACAGCAGACTGAGAGCAAATCCAAAAAACAGCGAATCGGACAATATCTCATTCAGATTCATATTTTACCTCCTGCAGATCAGCTCTCTCGAATGTATTCTCGAACTTATTCCTGAATTTATTCTCTATTTTAAATTCATTTTCTGCTTCTGCGGACTTCCTTTTTCCAATACGTATAATAGCCTGGGCAGTTACACCGGTTATGGACATTGTTGTAACGGTTGTAAGCAGGCAGATCAAAACAAGAGCCGGAATACTGTCCTTCACACCTCCGATGGAATCCATCAGACTGACACAGGGTGCCACAAACATGACAGGCATCACGGCAATCAGAAAATCAGCCGTCTCCTCAATCTGAGAAAGTTTTATTATACCTGTCTGCAGACAGATAAACAGCAGAATCATCCCATAGACACTGGCCGGAACCGGCAGAGGCATCAGCAGATTGCACAGTTCCCCTGCAAAAGTCACTGTTCCGATTACCATCGTCTGTTTCAGTATCTTCATAATATCTCCCTTCATACACTAATTACACGGCAGTATATCAGCGCTGTCGTTTTTACGGATTGGTACTTCCAATTTTCATTTCATTCAATAGTCTAGTGCTTCTTTCCCTGCAATGCAACTATTTCTTTTAATAAATTTAAGGTATTTTTTGGCATTATTATACATATGATGGGAGATCTGAATGCTATTCCGGCATCATCATGCCGGTTACCATAACAGCTGCCAGGATTCCTGCCGCCGTGCATATCATTGCTCCCGGCAGAATCCAGCGGCTTTTTCGTATACCTACATGGGTCAGATAGACAGACATGACAAATAAAACCGTTTCTGCAGATGAAGCGATTACTGCAGCCAGCATTCCCGCGTAGGAATCCGGCCCGAAATTCTCAAAAATATCCAGCAGGATGCCGGTGGCTGCCGAGGCTGAAAACAGTTTCACCAGAATAAGCGGAATCACCTGTGCCGGAATCCGGAGACTGTCTGCCAGAGGTGTCAGTACATCGGCAATCCGGTCCAGCAGACCGCTGTCCCGTAAAAGGCGCACAGCCGCCATTAAACCGATTAATGTAGGAAGAATACCCGCAACCGTTTTAAGACCCCGCTTTGCGCCTTTCACAAACGTATCAAAAACAGGACAGCCTCCAAGCCATCCATAGATCACAATCCAGCAGACCACAAAGGGCATACAGAAATCCGAAAGAAATAAAATCAGTTTCATAATAGACCATATGCCGGATTGAATCGCAAAATACCTTTTTCATTCTATTTAAAAAATGCACACGAAACATAGGCCAGAGTATTTGGCCCGTAATAATAGGTCAGCTTATTAGCCTTGCACACCTCACTGACAAACATACCATAAGCTTCCATGGAAGACGTCCTCTTCATGGGGAAACGGCAGGGCTTGTCCGGATAAGTACACTGTTTGCAGGCTGAGCAGACCCCGCCCAGAACCAGACAATCCGGGTGAAGTTCCCTTGCTTTTTCCACGAATTTTTCCACATGTTTTTTATGCTCTTCTTCTATTCTCATCATGCCTTCATAATCCATGGAGTCCTCCAGAACACCCTGAGTCTGCAACAAAATTCCATATTCATATTGTTGCAGCTCTGCCCAGCACTCTTCCAGAGTCCCACAGGCAGGCGGACAGCTCCAGTTGGTATCATAGGCATGACATTTATTTTTCGCACAGGTATCTCTTACTTCCGGATGAAGAATAATCGTATCCATGGACAGAGGAGCTGTATTGGTAAATCCGCTTTCCAGCGCTTTTTCAGTAATGAGATCAAGATCTTTTTCCATGACTCAGTTCCTTTCATTCCTTTTCTTTTAGTTTTTCTGTTTTTTAATCCTGTCCGGGAAATTCCATAAGATCCACAAATGTATCCTGAAAATCCGGATGAGTTGCCAGTTCCAGAAATTCGCATTCTGCGGCGATTTTCTGGCATCTCTTATATTCATCATAATTCAGAGCAGCAATCTTGGCACCTTCACCTGCGGCATTGCCCACAGGTACAATGCGGTTCTCCAGTTCACCGGGAATCATACCAATGCCGCAGGCACTGTGGGGTTCCATATAATTGCCGAATGCGCCGGCTATCATAACCTTTCTGATATCAGCAACTTCTACACCCAATGTATCTGCCATCAGCGTAACACCTGCTGCCATGGCACTTTTTGCCAGCTGTACTTCCCGGATATCTTTCTGACTCAGATAAACCTGCTGCCCGTTTCCGCTCTCAGTCTCATCTGCCAGAAGAAATGCCTTCATATTATTGTCACCAACCCGGATAATTCTGGAAGCACACGACTGTGCTTCTTCTGTTTCATATTCATCCTCATCAAGCATACGCCCCATTTCATCCATAAGGCCCTTTTCCAGCATAAAGGTTACAATATCCATAAGCCCGGAACCGCAGATTCCCACAGGCTTACCGCCCCCGATGACACTGTATGTAAATCTGCCGTCTTCCCATTTTGCATGATCGATCGCTCCTCTGGCACCGCGCATACCACAGGCAATCTTGGCTCCTTCAAAAGCAGGTCCCGCAGCAGTGGAGCATGCAATATACCTATCTTTATTTCCCATAACCATTTCTCCATTGGTACCGATGTCAATGACCAGTGACAGCTCCTCCAGGGTATCAAACTCCGTAGAAAGCAGTACACCCACCGTATCCGCTCCTACAAATCCTGCGATGTTGGGCAGAATCATGACTTTCCCTCCGGGGAAAATACTGATATCCAGACCGGAAGCATCCAGCATAAGTCCCTCACTGACTGCAGGATTATAGGGTGCATGTACCAGAGCCCGGGGCGAAACCCCTGTAAACAGATGGTGCATGCAGGTATTTCCCACCACGGAAATCATATAGATCTGCTCTCTCACAATGCCGGCTTTCTTTACCGCCTGAGCAATCAGATCATTCAAAGCCTGGCGAACCAGGCTGCTCAGTTTCTCCACACCATCGGAAATTGCGTAATTGCTCCTTTCAATCACATCTGCACCATACTGGGACTGAGGATTCAGCATGCTGGAAACAGCCAGTTCCTCACCGGTAACCGCATTCAGCAGATATCCCACAATTGTTGTGGTACCAATATCAAATGCCATAACATAAACCGGATCATCCGCCGCACGCAGATCCAGAATTTCATTACCGCAGAGAACCACATTCAGACTGTAATCATTTTGATTCAGAATCTGATACAGATCGGAAATCAGTTTCATATTGGGACGGATTGATGTCTCCTCAATACCTGCCGCTTCTGATACCGCCATTTTCAACCGTTTCCAGTCGGACAGATTGCCTCCCAGCTCACACCTCTGTACCGTAACATTAATGCTGCGCACAGCTGATGCAATCCTGATATTCCGCTGAACACCTTCCAGCAGGATGGTATGTCCGCCGCCCGACTGGAGATTAACAGTCATATCACAGGTCACTTTTGTCGTACACGCCTTCTGTACACCCGAAGGAATCCCCTCAACAATATTAACCAGACATTTTCCACAGGTTCCCTTTCCTCCGCAGGGCGCGTCCGGATGAATACCGGCCTGAATCTGTGCCGTCAGCAGATCTGTCCCTTCTTCAACTGTAACATCAATATTCCGGGGCATAAATTTCACCTTGTACTCACTCATTTTCCCTCTCCTTTCCTTCGAACATCTTATAGGACAGCAGAAGATGCAGAAGCTCATCCGGATCTCCCAGATTCAATGAAATCAGGCTTTCAATTCTCTCCATCCTTCTGATGAAAGTTGTCCGATGTATATATAATTTCTGTGCAGCCTCAGACGCATTGAAACGGTTGATTATGTAATAATAAAGTGTTTTTACAAATTCCGTATCATGCTCTTTATCATATTCAAACAGCTTCTGCAGACCCTTATGCGTCAGCTGTTCGGCCGTAAACAAAGTTGTCATCTGGCCTACCATGTAATCCAGAGTATAATCCTTAAAAGAATAATTCCACCGGTAGGCGTCCTTTTTATTGCCATATTCCAAAGCAATATCCGCCTGGCGGCGGTAATTGCTTAACATTGTAAAATCATTAAAAAAATCACTGATGCCGGCCTTACATCCGAAATCCCTGATCAGATAAGGCAGGCTGCTGTAAAAATCTTCTTTATTTTTGATGGATGTCTCCCTGGTAAAATTGATGATCCAGATAATTTCCCTGTCTGTGCGGAATGTACAGGAATATTCAAACAGATGCTCCAGCTGCTGGCACAAATAGGAAGCTCCTTTTTCAAACTCACGGGACCCGAATATCTGCAGCACAACAATCTGATACTCGTCATGCCGATACCAGTTATACATATTCAGTGCATGAAAATCCACCTCGTAATCTTTTCTGCGCGGATGAAACAGATACTTTTTAAACAGATGATGAAGCACATCATCCTGATTTCCCGCCGGATAGCTGCGCAGATTATCCAGATACACCTTTTCCACATATTTGACAAAACAGCTGAAAAGCTGCGCTATACCCGGATGATACCGGAATTCAGGCAGAACCATAAGAATCCTGGCAGAAAACTCACCTGAAAAACGGATATTGTAGCAGAGAAGATTTGTCTCTGAAGGTACCGACGGAAAAACAAATATCCCCTTCTGTTCATCCGCATTCAGATAATCTTCATCCTGAAGCAGCATTTTAATATCCGACTGGCACATCTGCCGGTTGATCAGCCGATCCTTCATGTCCGGAAAATACAGAAAATAATCTTCCGTACAGCCCAGCACAATAAAATTCCGGTCAACCACCGCCAGCGGAAGTCCGATGACGCGCCGTCCTTCATTCAGCAGCTCAATCATCTCTCCTTTTTCCCTGGAATTCCTTTCCTTCAGCTGAGATTCCCACATATGGAGCATGCAGAACATATCCACCAGTTCTTCCTGCAGATCTTCCCCAAATTCCACATCACACACATATATGATATCAATCGGTACTTTTTTCCCTTCCGTAAGTTTTCGCCAGAATGTATTTTCTTCGCTGCTTCCTTTCCCCCATGCAACAAAAGCACATTTTGTCAGTTTGTCCAGCGGATAGGATGCCAGCTCACTTATCCGGTCAACGGACAGTATATAAAGCTGACGTTTCTCAACCTGTCCGCGATATTTTTTTACTGACATCATAGGCGCATCAAAATACGCACTCTTAACCTCCAAAACCTGATGTTTTCTCGATAGCAAATACACAATTTCGCTGAATGTTATATTCATATTCCCTCCCCCTGAACGAATATCGGCATTTTTGACATTTTTATCTAAAAAACTAATCAATCCTGTGCATTTTTCTTTTAAGCAATAGTAGCACAATCACAATTGTTTGTAAAATGTTTTGTTTATTTCTCAAAACCTTCACGCTACATTTTGTAGACCTTTTTTATCAAATTGGCAACATTATAAGAATTTACGAACCGATTTTTACCATCTATAATAAAGCCATCAGCATATTCAGAGGGGAATTGCAGAAAATTTTTAAGATGTTATTATCATAATCGTCTGCAGTTGAATATGCCGTTGTTCCAGTAATACCCGTCAGAGGGCACAGTCTTTACATAATTTTGCGGGCGGGTTATTGATGTATTTTCCTGTTCTTTTTCGGCATAGTTCAGGAACAATCAAAGGAGTAAATTAAAGGAGGATTTCGCAATGATTATCATTGGTGAAAAAATTAATGGTTCGATCCCTTCCATGGGCAAAGCAATTGCAGAAAGAAACGAAGAGTATATTAAAGACATTGCAAAAAAACAGGCTGATGCAGGTGCTACTTACATTGATGTATGCGCTTCCGTCGCAGAAGATGTTGAAGTTGAAACCATGAAATGGCTGATTGATCTGGTACAGAGCGTTACAGATCTTCCCATCGCAGTAGACAGCCCCAGCGCTGAGGTTATCGCAGAAGCTTATAAATTCTGCAACAAACCCGGCATTCTGAATTCCGTATCCGGTGAAGGCAATAAGATGGATGTCCTTTTCCCCATCATGAAAGAAAATCCCGAATGGGAATGTGTTGCTCTGTTAAGTGATGACACAGGTATTCCCCAGTCTGCTGAAGACCGTCTGAAAGTATTTGACAAGATCATGGCTAAGGCAAAAGAGTATGATATCGCTCCCAGCCGTCTGCACATTGATCCCCTGATTGAAATGCTCTGTACATCCGAAGATGGTATTTCCATGGTAGTTGAAGTTATGCAGACAATCAAGGAACAGTATCCCGATATCCATATCACAGGTGCTGTATCCAACATTTCCTTCAATCTTCCTGTACGTAAGATCCTGAATCAGGCGTTTACGGTTCTGGCCATGAATGCAGGCCTTGACAGCGCTATTTTCGATCCGTTAAACAGAGATCTGATGGGTATGATCTACGCTACAGAAGCTATGCTTGGTCTTGATGACTACTGTATGGAATACATCGGTGCTTACAGAGAAGGTCTCATCGGCCCGGTTAAATAATCAAACAGACAATTAAAAGACAATAAATGATTCTTCTCCGGAATGTTTATCTGCAAAATACGTTCCGGCGGAATATAGATTTGTGTCGGAATTGAGGAACCGATACTGCCATTATTTTTTACAGGTTTTCGGAAGTGAGGAGCCGTAACCTGAAACCAGTGCATTTCACCTTATTTCACCATAAGTGATTTGCCTGAATTCAATTTTTAGGAGGGTAATATTATGTCAAAAATCGAAGAATTAGCTGCAGCTGTCACAAAAGGTAAAGCAAAACTTGTTCCCAATCTGGTTAAAGATTGCTTAGCTGAAGGTATGGATCCCGTTGAAATCCTGAACAAAGGTATGATCGATGCTATGGGCGTTGTTGGTGAAAAATTCAAAAACAACGAAATCTTCGTTCCTGAAATGCTGGTAGCAGCACGTGCCATGAAGAAAGGTGTTGAAACTCTGAAACCTTCTATGGCTGGCGATTCCAGTGCAACAATCGGCAAATATGTTATCGGTACCGTTGCAGGTGACCTTCATGATATCGGCAAAAACCTGGTTGCTATGATGATCGAATCCGCTGGTTTCGAAGTTATCGACCTGGGTGTTGATGTTCCCAAGGAAAAATTCGTAGAAGCAGTTAAGAATGATCCTGAAGTTAAAATCGTTGGTCTTTCAGCTCTGTTAACAACTACCATGCCCGCTATGAAAGATACTGTTGAAGCTCTGATCGAAGCAGGCTGCAAGAGCCAGGTTAAGATCATGGTTGGCGGTGCTCCCATCACTCAGGAATTCGCTGACGAAATCGGTGCTGACTGCTACACAACCGATGCAGCTTCTGCAGCTCAGGCAGCTAAAACTTTAGTATAATTCAGACAGATATGCATGGCAGGATTATGCGAAAAGCCTGCTCTGTTCTGAATAACAGGATGTTTCGGCAGCATTCATAACCATTTGTTAATTTTGGCAGCTATGACTGTCAGCCTGAACACTTTAACAATTGACTGTGTTTCAGACCGTCATCCATACATATAAATCTAATCACTCACAACCATGAAAAACCTGCAGTGTACCGTCTGTGATACGCTGCAGGTTTTATTGCTGCTAAGAAAAACTATCTGGCATTCCCGTTGGTCCCGGCAGAAGTACCTGCCTGATCTGTTTCATTCAAAGTACCATTTTCAGTCCCGTTCAGTGCGCCCCCGTTGGTACCATTATCATTCGTACCGTTGTTGTCCGTACCGTTACTGTTCACGCCATTATTCCCGGTCTCCGTATTATTTATACCTCCATTCGTACCGTTATTAACTCCCGATTCATCTGTTCCATTGGTCTGACCATTGCCGGTACCATCATTCATTCCACTTTCAACAGCTGATTCCGTATCATTTACCGCGCGGCAGGCCGACACAGAAAAAGCCATACACAGCAGCATAAGCATCAGACACATGTTTTTTATCATTTTTCTGCACCTTTTGTTCTGCTTTTTGCAATTAATTCCGTAATCCATATAGATACTCCCTTCTGGTTAATATTATTCACCTGTGCGCAGCACCGCGCCGATCATCCAGTCATTATCCGGTCTCTGCAGATTCTGCAGCCGTAAAACACCGGACAACCAAAAAAGGCGGAAATCCCGAAACAGGATTTCCACCTTAGCATATCCGAAAATATTATATTTTATCCAAGTTTTATTCTGACAAAATCCTTAATGACTTCTGCACACTTATCCATACCTATTCTTCCGCTGTTCAGAATGAGATCATATCCTTTCGGATCTTTCCACTCCTTTCCGCCCGAATAATATTTGTAGTAATCGGAACGATACTTATCTGTCTTCAAAATCAGGCGTTCCGCTTCAGCATCACTTACGCAGAGCCGTTCCTTTACATTCTGTATGCAGTAATCCATATCAGCTTCCACAAACACGCTGACTGCATTAGGGCAGTCCTTTAATGCCAGATTTCCGCATTTACCAATGATAATACAGGACTCCGATGCGGCCAGCTGCCGGATGATCTCCGCCTGAATGCTGAAAAGGTTATCATCAGATACAAACTTCCTGTCCGCCGGCTGTGCAATCCGATTGATATTGGGGAATCCCGCCAGCTTCTTTTTAATGTAGGATCCTCTGAGCTTTTCATCCACCTGTGCAAAAAGCTGCTCACTGATTCCGCTGTAATCAGACGCCATCCGCAAAAGCTGATCCTCGTAACAGGGGATTCCCAGCTCCTCTGACAGATTGATCCCGATGGTCTTTCCACCGCTGCCAAATCCCCGGGCGATCGTAATTACATAATGATCCGTCATACTTCCACCTCCCTGAAAATTTCAGAAATATTCTGAACATTTTGATTTCTTTGCAGATATTATACCACAAAAAGAGGGAAATAAGAACTTCTTTTACAGCACCTTTGATAAGAAGTCTCTCAGACGGGGATTTTTCGGATTGCCGAATACTTCCTCCGGCGTACCCTCCTCTGCAATGACACCGTTATCCAGGAACATGATGCGGCTGGCTACTTCTTTTGCAAACCCCATCTCATGAGTGACACAGATCATGGTAATACCGCTGTGGGCCAGCTCTTTCATAACATCCAGAACTTCTCCTACCATCTCAGGATCAAGAGCAGACGTGGGTTCGTCAAACAGAATCACCTCAGGATTCATGGCAAGCGCCCGACAGATTGCCACACGCTGTTTCTGTCCGCCGGAAAGCTGGGACGGATATCCCTGAGCTTTATCCTGCAGACCCACACGCGTCAGCAGCTCCATGGCTTTCGCATCCGCTTCCTGCTGGCTCATCTTCAGCAGCTTGACAGGCCCGATGGTCAGATTTTCCAGAATCGTTTTATGCGGAAACAGATTAAAATGCTGGAAAACCATCATCATCTTCTGCCTCTGTTTATTAATATCCGTCTTCGGATCAGTCAGTTCCACATCATCCAGATAAATCTTTCCTCCCGTAGGTTCCTCCAGAAGGTTCAGACAGCGCAGAAACGTAGATTTACCACAGCCGGAAGGTCCCAGCAGAACCAGAACTTCCCCTCTGCAAATCTCTGTATCAATACCACTCAGTACTTTCAGATCGCCGAATGACTTTGCGAGCCCTTCCACACGAATCATAACTTCAGAATTATTTTTTTCCATTTCAGCGCCTCCTTATCTTCCATCTGTTTTCAGCTTCTGCTCCAGTCTGCTAACCAGCGATGACAGACCAACCACAATGATCAGATAAATGATCGCAACTGCAATCAGAGGCAGGAAAGCATCATAGGTATTGCTTCGGATAATATCGCCTCCATGCGTCAGATCCCTGATACCTATGTAACCGGAAATGGAAGTCTCTTTCAGCAGTACGATGAATTCATTGCCCAGAGCAGGCAGAACATTTTTGAAAGCCTGGGGCATGATAAAATACCGCATGGTCTGTGTATAATTAAAGCCCAGACTGCGTCCTGCTTCAAACTGACCCACATCGATGGACATGATACCGCCGCGGACAATCTCAGCAATATAAGCAGCCGAGTTCAGACCAAAAGCTACGGAAGCCACAAGAATCGGATTAATATCAACCGACGCAAAGACAACATAATAAATAATCAGCAGCTGAATCATGGCAGGCGTACCGCGGATGACCGTCAGATATGCTTTCAGAATCCAGTTCAGAGGTTTAGCCTTTCCTGTCATATCGCAGGTACTGCGGCCGATAGCAATCAGGAATCCCAGCACGATACCGATAATAACCGCAAAGAAACTGATCAGCAAAGTCGTTCCGAGACCATATGTCAGATACTGCCATCTGTTATCCTTAACAAAGTTATTGTAAAACTTCGCCTTCATATCAGCAAGGGCATCGCTGCTGCCGTTGCGTACGATAATTACCTGCGTAGCAGTTGTATAGGAATCAGTAAAATCAATACTCTTCAGACGATCCTCTGTAACCGTCATACCGGCAACACCCACATCAGCCTTTCCAGACTGCACAGCCGTGATAATGGAATCAAACTTCATGTTGGTAATCTTCAATTCCATACCGAGAATATCACAGATGGCCTGAGCCATATCCACATCAATACCAACGATCTCATTATTCTCCACATATTCATAGGGTTTGAATTCCGCATTGGTTGCCATATTCAGTACGCCATTGGAACGATTCGCATCCTCCGGAGATTCATAAGGGTATTTACCCTTTGTAGAATCACCGATATAATTGCTGATGATCCTGTCCATGGTGCCATTTTCCTTAATCTCTGCCAGTGCCCCGTTAATCTTCTCCTTCAGCTCCGTATTCTCTTTGGAAATACAGATGGCATAATCCTCCACTGCAAATTCTTCCTCCAGAATAGAAAGACTTGCACTGTTTGCAATATATGCCTTTGCGGGCTGCTCGTCCAGAATCACACAATCAAGCTTTCCCTGCTTCAATGCCTGAACCGCATCTGTTCCTTTACTGAATCTTACGATCTCCGCACCTGTTTCTTCATAATCCGACGCGTAAATATCACCTGTCGTACCCAGCTGTACGCCGATTTTGGCCTGTTCCAGATCATCCACGCTTTTTACGTACGACGCTTCCACCGTCTTTCCGCATCCCGAAAGTGCAATCATCAGAAGCATGGTCATCAGAACAAACAGCGCCAGGAAACGCTTTCCGGCAGTATTTTTTCCGGCCGGATATCCATTCATTCGCTTCATGTCGTTCTCCTTCTCTCCATCATAATAATCCTGCTTCATTCAGAACCATGTCTGAAAACATCGCACGATTCTGAACCTGTAAACTAATTGCAGCCTCTGAAACAAACGCCGCGCTTTCAAACCGCACTGTAACAGAGGCTGCAAATCAGATAAGGAAAGACTATCACTCAGGAACCGGATTGTCAATACAGTATAAGATTTTTATACGATTTTTATGCATTTTTATTCGCAGGAAATCATATAGTTCAGGACATCATGGTAGGTTATCAGCCTGACATTACCGGCCTCATTTGCCGCATCAATGCAGCCGCTGGTAAACCCTGTTCTGGAAAACAGATAAAGAGAAACATTGCGGTGATGAAACAACCCGCTTCGTTTCTTCAAAGTTTCCAGAACTCCCAGATCAACCTTTTCATTTGTCCACTTACATTCACCAAATAACGCAGTATTTTTATCCTGCTCTCCCATAATATCGATCTCAGTCTGGCTGCGGGTGGACGGGTCAGTTCCCCACCAGCGGCCCAGTTCAGAAAATTCCACGGGAGATTTCCCATCCAGCAGCAATTTCCACAGATATTGTGTACATATCTGTTCAAAGATTCTGCCCATATAATCGGACAGCAGCGGTTCAATCCGCTTATACGCCAGATCAGCCGCTCCCCTGGCAATAATTGAACTGTTGGCAGGAACAAACCGATACCAGAACCGGAACATATTATCATCAATCACATAAATCGACCTGCGCGACGCTTTTTCTCCATAGGGAGTTTCTTTTCGAACCAGTCCAAGCTCCACCAGATTTTTCAGATACGAAGTACAGACACTTGTACTTTCACCAACTTTTGCAGAAATATCAGCCATACGCGATGCACCCGTTGCAATAGCCGTAATAATGGCATTGTACAGAGCCGGCTCCCTTACTTCCTGTTTCAGCAGATTTTCCGGCTCCTCAAAAAGTGAGGATGTGGGATTCAGAAATGTATTCTTAATATTTTCCTCCATACTTAACCGATCATCCATCTGAAGAAAATACTGGGGTGTACCGCCCACGATTCCATAAATCAAAGCCTTGTCCATATCTGAAAAGTTTTTAAAATAACGGCAGGTATCCGCAAAATCAAACGGCAGTATTTTCATCTGCGCTGTCCTTCTCCCATACAGCGGTGCCTTATAGGCAAGTACATGATCTTCCATATAGGACATGGAAGATCCACAGAGAATCAGCATCAGTTTTGAATTCTCTTTGTATTTATCGATCAGAAGCTGAAGTGTTGATGCAAGACTTTCGGAAGACCGGGCTACATAAGGATACTCATCAATTGCCAGAATGATACGCTCTTTTTCTGCCAGCTGAAAAACATATTCCAGTGCCGACTGAAACGACAGAAAAGACGTATCCGCATACATATCCCCTCTGAATTCCATAATACTTCTGCTGAAATTTTCCAGATTCTGTTTAGCATTACTTTCCACACCCATAAAATAAACTGCTGTTTTATCACTGATAAACCGGCTGATCAATGCTGTTTTTCCCACACGGCGCCGTCCGTATATAACTGCAAACTCAAATCTGTCCGATGCATACATCCTGTTTAATGAAGCAAGTTCGCGCTCCCTGCCAATAAACATATTTCCACCTCCGATTAATTACTGAATTTACTATAAATACACTATACCTCCTCCTTTTATCTTAGTCAATTACGATTTACTTATTTATACTTTAGTAAATTGTAATTGACTAAAGATCCTGCGGCAGCATTTTTTCTCTATTCAATTTTCAACATTCGATACCCGATTCCTATATGTGTCTGAATATACTGGGGAGAGTCAGGCGCGCTTTCCAGCTTTTTGCGCAGCGTTGCCATGAATACCCGCAGAGACGCCACATCATTTTCCCAGCTGCTGCCCCATACACTCTGAGTGATGAACTTATGAGTCAGCACCTTACCGGTGTTGCGGGCCAGAAGACAAAGGAGCTTATATTCAATGGGAGTCAGATGCAGTTCTTCCCCGCCCAGGTATGCACAGCCTGCCGCATAGTCAATTTTAAGCTGACCATTTACAAATACCGCCTGCTGAGCATTATTGTTCTGCATCAGTGCCAGCCTTCTCTGAGTGACACGAAGTCTCGCCAGCAGTTCCTCAACAGAAAATGGTTTTGTCAGATAATCATCTGCTCCTGCATCCAGTGCATCGATTTTATCCGTATCCTCACTTCTTGCGCTGATTACAATAATCGGCACATTGGACCAGCTGCGGATTCTCTGAATTACATCCACTCCGTCAATATCAGGCAGACCCAGATCCAACAGAATCACATCCGGATTATGGGAAGCGGTTTCCATAATACCTCCCTCCCCGGTCTCAGCTGTAATAAACCGATAGTCATGCGCCTTTAATGTGGTCGTGATGAGATTTCGCACAGGCGCATCATCCTCCACCACCAGTATCAGAATTTTACTCATGTAAGGTAACCTCCTCCAGCGGAAGTGTGAAGCAGAAAACTGCTCCCCGGGGTTCATTATCCGTCACACAGATGGTGCCTCCGTGAGCCTCCACAATTGCTCTGCAAAGATACAGGCCCAGCCCCAGACTGCGGCGATTATCCGCAATTTTATTTGCACCGCAGTAAAATTTATCAAAAATCCTGTTTTTTTCTTCATCAGCAATCCCGCCGCCGTTATCTGCAATCCGGATCTCCGCCATATTTTCTTTTTTTACTGTTGTTATTTCAATAGAAGAGCCCGGTTCCGTATATTTAATGGCATTGTCCACAATATTGGTGATAACCTGAACCACCAGTCTGGCATCCGCTTTTACCAGAAGAAATTCCTCACTGTCCACCGCGGTCAGATGATATCCCTCTGCCTTTCGTCCGATGTGACGAACCGCTTCCTCCACAATCTCACTGAGAAGCTCCGTGGAAGTATTCAGCGTCATCCGTCCTTCCTCAATCCGTGTGGCTGACAAAAGATTCTCCACCAGATTAATGAGCCAGATGGAGTCATCATAAATATCGGAATACAGCTGATGCTTGGTCTCCTCATCAAAGCTGCTTCCATTGCTCAGCAGATTGCTGGCATTACCCGAAATCGTGGTCAGCGGCGTTCTCAGATCGTGAGAAATCGTTCTCAGCAGATTTGCCCGAAGCTGTTCATTTTCCGCCATAACCAGCGCAGCTTCTTTCTCCCGGGCATTCTTTTCATTTTCCAGAGCCAGAGCACACTCACCCAGAATCGAAAGCAGAATTCCGTGATCCGATGCATCCAGCGGATTATTCTCCGCTTCAATCCCCACAACACCGTAAACACGTTCATTGACACGCAGCGCCAGATACAGATAACGGGAATCCGGCATTGTATCAGTGGTTGCACCGGCAGAATGATTATGCTCCACAACCCATTTTACAGTAGGGAGCTCTTTCCGAAGATCATAATTTCCGTTGCTGCCGGCATCTTCACTCCTCTTTTCCGCGTCATCTCCATACAGATGCGGGCCAGCCAGCTCACCTTTATTCACTTCAAAAATTACCATACTCCGCCTCAACAGCTTAATAATCTGCTCTGCCGCGGCATTCAGAATCTCATCCCTGTTCTTTGCTTTGGAGAGCAGCTGATCCGTATCAAAAAGAATCTTGGTCCGATAGGCGATCTTGGCCGACTGCCTTGCCTGTTCCTTATACCTCATGGCAAATGTCCCCGTAATAAATGCGGTCAGAAACATAACCACAAACGTGACCGGATACCCTGTTTCGTATGCGGTCAGCGTAAACCGCGGTGTGGTAAAAAGATAATTGAAAATAAATACACTGGCCACAGAGGAAATCAGACTGTAGACCTGATGCGATGTAACCACGGAAGTCAGCAGTACCCCAAGAATATATACCATGATAATATTGGCATTGGTAAAGCCCAGATTGTAAAAAAGCAGGCTGAGACCGGTAGCACCCAGAAATACACTGACGCTTTTTACCACATTTTTCAGGATATCAGGTCCCTGATTCGTCCTGATTTTCCGCGCACGGTAGCTCACATCTGTATTGTAATCCGGTATGATATGGATATCGATTCCCGGTGCATAGGCAATCAGCTGTTCCGTCAGCGTCGGCTTCCTCAGAAAATGCTTCCTCGTCACGACACTGCTTCCCAATACAATAGAAGTAACCCCCGACAAACGGGCAAATTCGGAAATCTGATACGGAACATCCTCTCCATAAACGGTCTCAATCTGTGCACCAAGGTGCTCCGCCAGACTGCTGTTCTCCTGCAGACGTCGTTTATTTTCAGGCGTCTGGGCATGAAAATCAGGCGTCTCCACAAAAAGAGCCGTAAACTGACAGTCAAATGCCTTTGCCATCCGCGCCGCCGTACGAATAATCTTCTCATTGGACGGAGCAGAGGAAAGGCAGACCAGAATATGTTCATCCATAGTACCCGCCTCCCGTCTTCTGATATATCTGAGACATTTTCAGCCTCAGACATTTTTATCCAGAAAACCTGTTTTATCTGAAAATCTTCTAACTGAAATATTATCACGGAAACGGATTTTGTACAATAAAAAAACCGGCCCTTTTGAGGGTGCAACTTAGGGATTTTCAGAAAACGAGAATTTTTGAGTGACACCTTCAGATAGTGGGCCAAAACGGAATAGCGACCATGCAAGAGTAGAAATGCTCCTGCATGGTCGTTTTCTTTATGCACAAATCCTGCTG